>SXZD01000296.1 GCA_005788065.1 Burkholderiales bacterium | reverse complement strand
CGGGAAGGAACATCGCCTTGACCGGGTCGTAGAACTGTTCGACTTCGCGTTTTTCGATCAGGCCTGCGTCGCGCAGTTGCAGATAGATCTGCTCGCACAGCGCCTTGTTTTCAGGGGCGTGGGTAGAGTGGTAGTGGTCAAACCGCACGCCGAACCCCGCAAAGTCGCGCTGGTGCTCGGACGATACCCGGGCGATCAGTGCCTCGGGCGTCAAACCCTCTTTCTCGGCACGCAACATGACCGGCGTGCCATGCGTATCGTCAGCACATACGTAGTGGACGGTGTGTCCCTGCATCTTCTGGAAGGCCACCCAGATATCGGTCTGGATGTATTCGAGCAGATGGCCTAGATGAATGGCGCCGTTGGCATAAGGCAAAGCGGAGGTGACGAGGATGCGGCGGGTCACGGTCGGTCCTGAAAACACGTAATCCGTCATTTTAATGCACTGTGGCCTTGTGTGCTGCGGTGCGATCGGAGTGGGAGGTCAAGGCTGCACGGTGGGGCGGGGGAGGCAGGAGCGGGGAGGCAGGAGCGGGGAGGCAGGGGGCGTATAGCCCCGATGCGCCCCCGGTATTCAGAACAGCTCGATGCGGGGTAATCCGGTTTCCAGCGGCTCCTGACCCATGGCGGCCATGTGTGCATTACGCTGCTGGTGCATCACATAGTTGGAAAACAAGGCATCCATGCGGGCGCCGAGGCTGGGCAGCAGGTCAGGACGGTTGGGCGTCTGCGTCAACTGCCGGTCCCACTGGGCGATGTGGTCGTCCAGTGTGTTGAGCGCGGTCTGCACATGCTCAAGCTGCTGTCGCATGATGTCTTGCGTTTGCAGACTTGCCAATGTGGTCTGCACGGCATCGACGATGTCATTGGTGTGGTTTTCCAGCGCCATGTTCATCTCATGCGAATGCTGCAGCAGATCATTGAACGAGTTTTGCAGCTCCTGCAGTTTGACCACCAATTCCTCGGTGTTGTCGTTCTCCTCCTGAATGTCCAGGGCATCCATGGCTTGACGGCTTTGCGTGCTGATGAGGTTGCTCACATCACCGATGCGGTCCCGGATCTGGCGTGCTGCGTCCTGTGTCTTGCCGGACAGTTGGAACACATTGTCGGCCACCACCGAGAAGCCCCGACCGTTCTCGCCGGCACGTGCCGCTTCGATCGCCGCATTCAGTGCCAGCAAGTTGGTCTGCTGTGCAATCTCCTCAACCAGACCCACCAACGGGATCAAACCTTCCACGTTGTTGCTCAGGTTCAGCAGCCATTCGCGTTCGCGGGAATTGCGCTCCTTGTTGCTGTTGCCCATGTCGCGCAGCGACTGAAGCATGGCGGTATGCTCTGCAACCTTGGACGTGCTTTGTTCAATCAGCTTGGTCGTGCTTTCAACAGCCGTACGCGACACGTTGAGCATCGACATCGTTGCGTTGTGCGCAACCTGCAACTGTCCCATGATGTGCAGCGCGGTTTCTTCACTTTCCTTGTTAATGGACGTGAGGTGCGCTCGCATCACGTCGTTGAAACGACGCACATCGGCAACCTGCTGCGTGAGCATGGCTGTCCATGGGGCGTGAGCCGCGTTGGATGCATTGATGACATCGGCCTCCTGCTGCGTAAACCGCTGCCGGAACCAATAAGTGACTAGGGATCCTGCGATGCAGGCGCCCAGGGCGGCTGCCAGCAGGAATTCCATCCAGGCCATGGACTGACTCATGGAAATCTCCTCAGGCGCCGGGAAGAACCTGGCGAATTACGCGAATCAGATCTTGACCACCCACGGGTTTGACCAGCCAACCCGTCGCACCGAGCTTCTTGGCCTCTTCACGCTTGGTCTGCTGCGACTCGGTCGTTAGCGTCAGAATGGGCGTAAAACGCAGGAACTGACGTGCATGCCGGATGAACTCGATGCCGTTCATGTTGGGCATGTTGATGTCGGTGATGATGAGATCGGGCTTCTGGATCTTTTTCAATTTTTCCAGGGCCTGTGCGCCATCACCAGCCACTTCAACCTTGTAGCCCGACATTTCGAGTGTCTGGCGCAGGCTCATCAGCATGGTTGCAGAATCATCAATCAGAAAAATTGTTTTCATGGTATTTCTCGTCTGGTGTTGCGCTTAAATCGAAATTATCAAAATCAGGCGGTTGCCGTGGTCCAATAAGGGGCCAAAAATTGCCTGATAAATTCATCTTCCGGCAATTCCTTGAACTTCGGTTTGGCTGCCAGCAGTACTTGCATGGCAGCCGTGTGGATATGCGTGCACTTGCTGGCATCAATCGGGGCATCGTCGTGTTCGAGCACCAATTGAAGCAGGGTTTCGGCATCTTCCACAGTGCACGTTTCATCAATCTCGATCACGTTTTCGATGATGTCGAATTGGACGCCCATCAGATCAGCTCCTTCATGTTGAGCACCAGCAACACGCTGCCATCGCCCAGCAGGGCAGTGCCAGAGTACGCCGGCATGTTCTGCAGCATGCCTTCCAATGGACGCAGGATGATGTCGATGGTTGAATGGAAATCATCGACCATGATGCCTACGGATTCGCCATTGACCTTGACCACCAGCACAGCATATTCATTCTCTTCGTTCGGGTTTTGTCCCGTGCCCAGCTGCAGCATGTCGTTCAGTGAGCGCAGCGGAATGATCTTGCCGCGCAGCACGGTCATCTTGTGGTCTTGCACCACATGGATGGCGTCCGCGGGCACCCGCACGGTTTCAACAACGATGTCCATCGGCACGGCAAACGATTGCTCGGCCGATTTGATCATCATCACGTTGGTCACCGCCATGGTCAGCGGCAGGCTCAGATCCACCTTGGTGCCCTTGCCCATGGCAGAGCTCAGATGAATGACGCCGTTTACCTTGGCGATGGCAGAGCGAACCACATCCATGCCCACACCGCGGCCGGAAACATCGGAGATGACCGCAGCGGTTGAGAAGCCCGGCAGGAAAATGAGCTGCTGTGCCTCCTGATCGCTCATGCCGGCTGCTTTTTCTTCGCTGATCAGGCCTTTTTCGACAGCCTTGCGCTTGACGCGGCTGACATCAATGCCGGCACCATCATCCTCGATGATGATGTGAACACGGTCACCTTCCTGATGCGCAGAAATGTGGATGGTGCCTTCCAGCGACTTGCCCGCTGCCTGACGGTCTTCGGGTGGCTCGATGCCATGGTCCAAACTGTTGCGTACGAGGTGGATGAGCGGATCGGCCAACGCTTCGATGATGTTCTTGTCGGCTTCTGTTTCGTCTCCGGTGATTTCCAGCTTGATCTGCTTGCCCAACTTTTTGGCCAGATCGCGCACCAATCGCGGGAAGCGCTGGAAGATGCTGGAGACGGGCATCATGCGAACCTGCATGATGGCGTCCTGCATTTCCTCTGCAATGCGGTTGATCACCGCATACTGGCTCTTCAGCTCTTTGGCGACTTCGCGTACACCGTACTGGGTTTCTGCTTTCTCGGCCAAATAGGGCAGCGAATTTTTCGCAACCACCATCTCGCCGATCAGCTCCATCAGACGGTCAATCTTTTCGCGCGGCACCTTCAGTATCTGAACCTGCTTGGCTTCACCTTCAGGAGGTGCATCGCCTTTGGCCTGCGCGTCTGCCTTGGTTGCCGGTTCGCCGGTGCCTGCATCGCCGGTTTTGGCAGCCGGTGCAGATGCTGCAGAAGCGGCCGGTGCGCTGCCAGCAGGCGTGCTGGCCTGTGCCGCCGGCGTATCAGCAATCTTGCCGGCTCCGACGTTAGGACTGATGTGCGCTGTGGCGCTTGCACCTTCCGTGGTGCTGCCACCGCCGACGAGTTCACCTGGAATCTTTTGCAACCAGTTGACCAGCGGAGTGGGGTCGTTGTTGCTTTCTGCCGATGCCAATGCTTCGCGTGCGGCTTCTGCCCATGCGCTGCGGTTGAGCGATTCGCTGAGCTGCTCCACTGCCATGACAGCGGCCCGCGCGCGTCCCAACCATGTGGGCGTGGCGGCATTGAGCGTCATGATCTTGGCCTGCACTTCCCAGATGCGAAGCGCCTGCGCACGGGATGCTTCGGTGATGGGCAGCATGCCTTCGGGCGTCAGAGAAGCGGTGGCTGTTGCTGCGGCTGCTGCGATCGTTGCTGTGTCGCTGCCGGTACAGAGGCTGCCAGACAGTACTTCATGCTTGATCTGGTCTTTTACATACGCAAACACCTGCAGCACATCGTCTTCCGGTGCGCTGCTTGCAATTGTCAATGTAAGATTGCAATTGTACGGATCGAGGTCCTGTGCGGGTGACCAGTCTGCCAGCGTATCAATGGACAGGTATTCGAGGCAAGGTACGCTGCGTGCATATTGCAGAGGATCTTCGCCTTTGAAAAAGCAATCCGAATCGGGTGTGTAGTGAACCCACACCAGGTCGCGCTGTTGAGCCGGAACCTTGGAGAGGTGCGGTTCAATCCATCCGGTAATGTGCGTCTGTGCGGTGGCGGTCGGTGAATTGACGAACTGCTCGATCGCCTGATCGGGCGGAGCAGCCGCTTCACCCTCGCGTATCGCCTTGATGCTGGCTACCAACTGCTTGGCGCGCGGAGAGATGGCTTCGGGGTCGTAAGAGCCCGATTCCCAGGCGTCCAGAGAATGCGATACGAAGTCCATTGCGTCCAGCAGGACATCAGCGCTGTCAGAGCTGATTTCCTCACCGCTGTCGCGCAGGGCGTCCAGCGTATCTTCAGCGCAATGCAGCACGCTGCCGATGGGACGCA
Source organism: Burkholderiales bacterium (assembly GCA_005788065.1). Classification (GTDB taxonomy): domain Bacteria; phylum Pseudomonadota; class Gammaproteobacteria; order Burkholderiales; family Burkholderiaceae_B; genus SXZD01. The sequence continues at coordinate 6,449 of SXZD01000296.1, read as the reverse complement.
ATTCTTCAAACAGACCGCAGTTGCCTTTCAGGGTATGGACCAGTCGGAACAGATTGTTAAGGCTGTCCGCATCGCTTCCCTGTTTTTCCAAGGTGAGCATCGCCTCCCCGATGCCCTCCAGCAGCTCGCGGCTCTCCGCGATAAACTGCGCCTGTAGTGCATTCATCTGCCACGCTCCCCAAGTAGCAGTCTGGCGCATTGAACCAGTTGCTCAGGCCGCACAGGCTTGATCATGTACAGGTTTGCGCCGGACAGATAAGCTTCTGTCTCGTCATGCTCTTCGGCTTCCGTGCTGATCATCACAGCCGGAGCCTGTCTGATTTCAACCGCTTCGCGCAGCTTGCGCAGAAACGAGTACCCATCCATCTTGGGCATGTTCACATCGACAAGGTACAAGTCGAATTGCCCATCGAAAGCCTTTTCAAGCGCCTCCATGCCATTGACCGCTTCATCGGTCTCATAGCCGGCTTGTTTGAGAATTCCGCGGTGGTACATGCGGACGGTGGCTGCATCATCGATAATCAGAACGCGTTTCATGGTGTCCTCTTCGCGCTGGAATCAGGGTTTTTGGTAAACGATTGCTTCGGGGAATTTCCGGACCTTGAACAAGCCGCTGATACGGCTCATTGATTCCGAATGCCCGAGACAAATGAATCCACCCGGATTCAACGCATCGAAAAAAGCCTCCGCTGCTACGCGGCGCGACACGTCATCAAAGTAAATCAGAAGGTTGCGGCAAAAGATCAGGTCGCATTTGCGGAATTTCCGCGTATCGGCCGAATCAGAGAGATTCACACGACTGAACTCCACGGCGCTGCGGGTGTCAGCGTCGAGGTGATACATGCCGTTCTTGTCCTTGTGAAAATATTTGTTGGTAACGTGGGCCGGTATGTTACCGACGGAACGCTCGCTGTAGATACCCTTCTTGGCCTGCTCCAGAATCGTGGTGTCGATGTCGGATGCCATCAGCTCCACATTGAATTTGTCCAGGTCGTTCCAGTATTCCTGCAGGTAGATCGCGATGGAATAGGGTTCCTCGCCGGATGAGCTTGGAATGGACCAGATGCGGATCGTATCGCCGGGACGCTTTTTGGAGGCGATCTCCGGCAGCATCGAACTGATCATGCAGGCAAAGTGATACTCTTCGCGGAAAAAGTAGGTCTCATTGACTGTCATCACGTTGATGAGTTGTTGCAACTCTTCACCTGAAGTCTGGAAGCGCAAGGTGGTGAAGTAAGACCTGAAGCTGTCTACTTTCAGGGCTTGCATGCGCTCAACCAATCGTTTGTCAACGAAGTATCGTTTACTGTCATCGAAGTGAATCCCAGTCTTCCGGTAAAAGAACTCCCGGAATTTCTGGAAATCATCATCGGTGATTCCCTTGGTTTCAGTCACGGCCATTATGTGCTCTCTTTCGACTGCTCGATTCGGTCAAGCGCAGTTCTCACTGCAAACTGCAGATACGGTTCATTTGCAAATCGCTCTTGCGCTTTGAGAAGACTGTCGATGCAGTTTTCATCGCCGACCTCGGACAGCAGGTCAAGTGCGGTGGCAACCACATTGACATGCGGATCGTTTTCAATCACGTTGAGCAACCATTGCACGACGCTGGGGTGGCGCAGGCTCTCCAATACGTTGACTGCAAAAATGCGAACGTCCGGGTCCTGGTCTCTGAGCAATTGCTCCATCATCGGTGCCAGTGATCCGGGTAACTGCTTGAGCACCTCGATCGCCTCATTTCGAAGAAATGCATCGTCTGATCTCAGGCATGGCAGCAGTACGGCAACTGCTTCGGATGTACCGATCAACGCCAGTGACGTCATCACCATTTCGCGTACATTCTGCACGCGCTCAATGTCCAGCGAAGCAGCCAGTGCGTGTACGGCTTCGGGGTGCTGCGCAAGTTCCTTCGCGCAGCGGCGCCGCATGTCGGGTTCGGGGTCACGCAGGCCGCGGATCAGTGCCGGCAGATCCAAAGTGGATTCATCCGCTACTGCCTGTTCCTGCGAAGGTCTTTGTCCTGCTTTGGCAAATCCCATGTTCAGACTCCTGTCTGCATCCAGTAATTCAATTGTTGTGCGATAGAGTGGCAGGGCAACACAATACCGGCCCCACCTTGTTTGATAAGTTCAGCAGGCATGCCGAACACGGTGGCTGTCTCCTCTGATTCGGCGATGGTTCTTCCGCCCATTTTTCTTAATTCGGTCATGGCGGTTGCGCCGTCATATCCCATGCCTGTGAGCATGACTGAAATCGTCTGGCTGGGATGCATCAATTTGATGGCACTTTTCACCATTGCTTCAACGCTTGGATGCCACAGGTATTCAGAGGATTCGGGGCGCGGTGTGACGATCAGTTTGCCCAGTCGCTCCGCCATCACCATGTCGGTGCCTCCACGCCCCAGATACACGTTACCGGGAACCACTTCCATCGGCGCGTTGACCTCAACGACATTCAACGGGCACAGTGAATTGAGGCGCTTCGCAAATGCTTCCGTGAATTGCGGGGGCATGTGTTGAGCCACCAGCACAGGCCAGCGAAAACGCTTGTCCAGCAGCGGAAGGATTTCTTCCAGTGCCTTGGGACCACCTGTCGAAACACCGATCATCACCACGCCAAATGCGCGCATCTTGCTGTAGGGCGTGGTGGTTTCCGGGGGCAAATGTCCCGGTAAAACCAAGCCCGGACTGCGCGCAAAGCGGCTGCGAACGCCAGGCTCTACGGATGGCTTGCTCGGTGTGGGCGGTTCATAGGTTCTGGCGCGGTGCGTCGGTGTCGCCGCAGTCGCGGATACAGCCGGCTGCGTCCTGCGCAGTGAGCCCGGGGGTTCTGTCAGCGGTCGCTCTGCGCCGGTAACAGGTGCCTGCGCGCGACGCGAATAGCCTCGTACTTTGGCATTGGCTGCGCTGCGCACTTTTGCAACCAGTTCCTGATGCACGGCATCGATATTCAGGGAGATCGTACCCCCGGGTTTTGCGATGAAGTCCACTGCGCCAAGCGCAAGGGCTTCAAGGGTTGCGGTAGCGCCCTTTTCCGTGATGGAAGAGAACATCACCACCGGTGTCGGCCTCTCTGCCATGATGAGCGACAAGGCACTGATGCCATCCAGTTCGGGCATGTTGACATCCAGCGTGACCACATCGGGTTCAAAACGCTTGAGTTCGACCAAAGCCTCCGCCCCATTGCGCGCGTTGGCGATTTCGAAATCGCCCTCCGCAGAAAACACCTGGTTCAAGTGCTTTCTCATCAGGGCGGAATCATCTACAACCAAAAGCCTGATCATGTCTGTGTCCGTACTGCGTTAGGTTTACTGCAGAGGGCGGGGTTGCATCCCGCCCTCCCTGACATTGCTACTGCTCACTCATGCACAGCCGCTGCCGGAGCATCGGCAGATTCCTTGCGTGAAGATTTTGACTTTTTCAGCCCTCCGGATGAAGCGGCAGAGGCCGAGTGTTCTGCACCATCGTCTCCGGCAGAAGCGTGAGCGTCCTCCCCGGTTCCTTCGATGCCCAATTCAGTCAGTTCGCGACCGCTGAGCAATGCTGTCGGATCGATCAGCAGTACCATCCGCTTGCTGGCTGTGATGTTGGCCACTTCTGGAATCAGTGCTGCCGATTCTTCATTGGTGGCAGGAGATGGTGTGATGGCAGCCCGTGGAATCTTCAGCACTTCGCTGACGGAGTCCACGATGAAGCCGGTGCGTACACCATTGACCAGATACACCATGATGCGCTGACGATCCTTGTCAACTTCATCGCCACTGTTGATGGCCATGCGGCGACGCTGGTCAATGACAGGCAATACCGTACCGCGAAGGTTGATGACGCCTTCGACGAAGGAGGGCGATTGCGGAACATGAGTCAATTGCTCGGGTACGCGAACAATTTCCTGCACCGAATTGATCGGCACACCAAACTCTTCATCGCCCAGACGGAACACGACGGTTTGCAGCTCGTCATCACTGCCTTCCTCGTCGCTGCCTGCAAAGTTGGACATCTGAGATTCTCCCGTATCGGTTACACCGGCGGCGTCCATTGCGTCGCGCAACGATTCCATGTCGAACATCGCATCGATATTCAGCACGGAAACAATACGCTTGCCGCCGTCGAGCCTGCACATGGCACTGAGTTGGCGCGCGCTGTGCGTGTTTTCAAGAATTTTGGGAATGCCTTCGACGGTAGACTTGGGGACGCGAAGCACTTCATGTACGCGATCCATGACCACGCCAACCGACATGCCCTGGCCGAGTTGCAGAACGACCACGCGATGGTGTTCTTCCATCTGCGCCTGTGGCAGACCGAAAAGGCAGCGCAGGCTGACCAAGGGCAGCAGACGCTGGCGCAACACCATCAAACCCAAAATGTGTCGGGGTGAATTGGGTATCTCCGTGTACTGCTGCGGAGCCTGCACAATTTCCTGAACACTCTCGATCGGTGTTGCATACTCTTGATTGGCCACTTCAAAGCTGACCAGATGCCATTCGTCCTGATTGGTCTTCTGTTCCTCAGAATTGCTGTCCTGGCGGTCGAAATTCTCGCTGCCTTCTTTTCCGCCCATGCCTTGCCATGCACGGCCGGCTTGTGCGAGCAGTTTTTCAACGTCGATCAGCAGGATGACATCGTCATCCTTGCGAATCATGCCGGAGAGCCATTCGCTGCTGATGCTGCCCTCGACGCGGGAAGCCGGTTCGATCTGGGACGGATCGAATGTCATTACCGAGTGCACTTTGTCCACCAGGAATCCCAGTGGAGTGCCCACGCGAATGACCAGTGCACGGGTGGACTCGTCACAGACGATGTCTTCCATGCCCAGCATGTGCCGCAGCGAGAAGATGGGAAGAACGCGACCGCGCAGATTGCCCAGACCGCTCAAGTGGCTGGGAGCCAGAGGAACCCGTACGGTGTCCGGTACGCGGATGATTTCCTGTACCAAACGCATGGGCGCGGCAAACTTGCCGCTGCCCAGCGCGAAGATGACGACCTGTTCGCCCTCATGCTCCTCGCCAGTGCTGACGTCATTGACGTCCTGACTTGTATCATTTGCCATGATGGACCTTCTTCAAAAGGTTGCCCGGCACTTCAGGCGGTTTGCAGTTCGTCAGCCAGCGACGCAATCTCTTCGATTGCAGCAGCCAGTTCTTCCGCGCCCTTTGACTGCTGGCGTGTTGCCGCAGCGCATTCGGTGGCGGACTTCTCTGCCTGCTGGGACGCTGCAGAAACCTGCTCCACGCCCACCTTCACCTGTGCGATTGCAGAGACCATCATCTTGTTGGCTTCATTGATTTCGGCGTTGCCGGATTCAATGGTGCCGATGTCGCGCTGCATGCTGTCCAGATTCACTGCGATGGCTTTGGTTTTTTCCATTTCGCTGGCGGCAGAAATGAGAATTTCGTCCAGGTCGCGGCCTACGGTGCGAATCTGGTCTTGGATGGACTTGACCATGTCTTTGATGCGGTCTGCGTTTTCCGCGGAGTCATGTGCCAGATTGCGGATGTCGGTAGACACCACAACGAAGCCTTTCCCGAAATCGCCAGCGCGGGCAGCTTCCACTGCGCCGTTGACGGCCAGCATATTGGTCTGGATGGACACGGTGGTGATGGCATCCACAATCTTGTCGATACGGCGCGCAACGTTCTCCAGTTCCTTGACCTGACGCAAGCTCTCCTTGGTGGACTCCAGTGAGCCGGCCACACCTTTGATCAGGCCTGTAACCGCAGACTTGTTTTGCTCGACCAGATCTTGCATGAGGCGGCTCTTTTCCAGCGCAGTGAGGGACAAGCGATCAGACAACTGGATGCCTTTTTCAATCTGGGAGATGGCGGCGGCGCTTTCTGCCGTTGCTGCGGCCTGGTTCTGAGCACCCTTGCGGATCTGTTCCACGGCAACCATGATCTGTGTGGATGCGCGGGTAATTTCTTGCACGGCGGCCGACAGTTCTTCTGCTGCCGATGCCACTTCTTCGGCCGACTTGGCCACATCCGAACTGTTCTTGAGATCTTCAGCAATCTCGGACAGCGCACGTGATGCCGTTTCAGCTTCCGACAGCGCGGCGGTCTGTTCCTGTACAGTCTTGGCAGACTCTTCCGTTGCAGAGCTTTGCTCTTCAGCTGCAGCTGCAATGGTTTCTGCGCCTTTCAGTGCCTGCGTGCAGGCAGCAGATGATTCGTCTGAGGAGCGCAGAATTTCTTTGGCGCCTTCCACGATGACCGCGCAGTCGCTTGCGATAACGCCCAACTGGTCCATCACGATCTTGCCGCGCTCGGCTTCTGCCTTGACGTCTTCTGCCGACTTGTTGATGCCGTCGGCAATCACCTTCACTTCATTCTGAATCTGCGATACAAGGTTCTGGATGTCGCGCGCACTTTTCTCGGAGGTTTCAGCCAGCGTACGAACTTCGTCGGCCACCACTGCGAATCCTTTGCCATGTTTGCCTGCGCGAGCGGCTTCAAT
>SXZD01000031.1 GCA_005788065.1 Burkholderiales bacterium | reverse complement strand
GGTGTTGGAAGAAGACTGCGCCGGATCGCATCCGAAAAATTGCGCCCGACCGTGCAGCAGACGTCCCGAGCAAATCACTGATTTGCGAGGGTTGAAGCGCCGCGAAGACGGCGTTCAAAGTATGCCAACGTTGAGGAGCGCAATTTTGTCGGGAGAACCGCCGGAGCAACAACGAACACCTAAGACGCTCAAAGCACGCCACAGCCTGCGCACTGACCGCCGAAGCTACACCGGACGCCCAAAACGCACTTCGCATCACGCCCGCGGCGACAACCCATCCGCCAGCGACAAACGATACGCCCGCCACCCAGGCAGCAAACTCGCAATTAGCCCCGACACCACCACACCGGCCAACAAAGCACATTCCACCACAGTTGGCACTCCCACGCTGATTGCCATGCCAAACCGCGTCGCAATCCACGGCGACAAAATCGCAAAACTCGCAAGCCAAACCAACAGCCCCAACAACGCACCTGCTGCACTCAACACGAAACCTTCTATACCCAGCAGCAAAAACACCGCCCCCGGCCCCGCTCCCACCGAGCGCAACACTGCCAGTTCCCGCCTGCGCTGCTCGAGCGCTGTCACCACCACCGACACCAAGCCCGCCAAGCTTACCAAGCCAACCAACACGCTCATCACCTGCAAAGCACGCTCAGCGCCGCCCACAGCATCCCACAATTCTCCCAATGCAATGCCCGGCAAAATACCCATCAACGGTTCACCCGTATACTCTGCCACGCGTCTTTGCAGACTGAACACAGCCGTTCGCGATTTCAATCCGACCAGCGCAGCCGTCACCGCTTTGGGCTTCAACTCAACGGGCGCCAACGGTTCCACACCCGCTGCGCCAAGCGCATTGCCAACTCCCCCAGTTCCGGGTGTTCCCGGCATCGCCCCCGGCATGGCCGCAGGTGCCGACCCCAGCGCCCCGGCACCCGGTGACGAGAAGAACGACATCGGTATGCCGCCGATGAAATCCGCATGCAACGCTTCCATGCCGGCCAAACTGATATGCACCGACCGGTCCACCGGCGTCCCGGTGTCTGCCAGAATGCCCACCACCGTAAACGGCTTGTCAGCGTGGTCATTCATATCCAACTCGCCACTGCCATGCCGCAGGATGATTTTCTGACCCAGCGTATAACCGAGTCTGCGCGCCACTTCCGCGCCAATTACCGCATCAAATGGCGTATCGAAGCGCGCACCCTGCGCAATCGATAGCGCTTTTCCCTCACCGTATTTGAAATGCTCAAAATAAGCCTGCGTGGTGCCGACAACAGAGAAACCTTTGTGCGAATCACCCAGCGAAAGCGGTACAACCCACGCCACCGCTTTATCTTTCTCCAGCATTTCAATACTGCTGTAGCGTATGGTGTTGGTGCCCTGCCCGATGCGAAAAACCGAATACAGCAGCAATTGAACAGAACCCGTGCGGGCGCCCACAATCAGGTCTGTTCCAGACACTGCGCTGGAGAAATTGTCGCGCACGTCATTGCGCACCCGCTCAACAGCAAGCAGCAAAAAACTTGTCAGCGCAATGGAGGCGACCACAAGCGACAAAGCAAAGCGGCGATGCCATGCGCTGCGCAAAGCCAACAGGAAAAGTGCCTGCAATCCCATCATGTCCCTTTGTATTGCATCACAAGCCCCACGGTGTCAGCCACCGCTGCACGGTTGAGGGTTGGCAAATCAAGCACCTTGTTGAAATACGATGCAAGCCGCATATCGTGGCTCACAAATACCAATGCGGTTCCGGTTCGCTCGCACTGGTCAATCAACAAACGCATGAACACATCGCGGCGGTTTTCATCGAGGGCTGAGGTGGGCTCGTCGGCAATCAAGATTTCCGGATGACCGATCAGGGCGCGGGCTGCGGCAACACGCTGCTGCTGTCCCACCGACAATTCGGAGGCGCTGCGCGTCCAACTACGCTGCGGCAATTCAAGCGCATCGAGCAACAGGGATGCAGCCTGCTTTGCAGACCCGTGTTCTTCGCGGGCCCGCTGTGCGCGCAACGCAGAGAAACGGCATGGCATCAGCACGTTTTCCATTACATTCAGGTAAGGCAACAGATTGAACTGCTGAAAAATATAACCCACATGGTCAACACGACGAGCATCGCGCTTCGCAGCGCTCAAGCCAGCCCAGTCTTGGCCCAGCAGGCAGACCCGCCCACTGTTGGCCAACATGACGCCTGCCGCCATCGACAACAGGGTGCTCTTACCGCAACCGCTGTCGCCCTTGATGAGCATGCGCTCATGCTCGGCCACGGTGATCGAGGAGAGGTCCAGCGTGTCGTGGGATGCGCCCGGATAACGGAAACGCAAGTCTGTTAGGGACAATACAGCATCAGCTGGTTTTACCACTGGCGCATTCATGTATTGGACGTCCCTGCAAACATCGCCGCCATCACTGACCACTCAACTTGAAGACGCGCGCGCTCCGGGTGAGCACAAATTTTGTCTGATTTCTAACCGACACCGACTGCCCCTCAATTTTCTCGAGCCGTTTGAATGTGTCAAACAAATTGACTTCAATACGCGTGATTTTCGCGGGATCGCTGCAGACAAATACAAAGGTGGCCTCCAATTGCGCATGCTCATCGTTCTTGCCACTTGCTGCTTTGCCTTCCAACACCGGCGCCTCCACAGTGGCCTCTTTGGCACGGCATGCCGCAGCCGCATCAAACTTGAACAGGCTGCCCGCCTCTTTCATTTTGACCAAAGCGTCTGCTGCCGCCCTGCGCTCGGCTTCATTACGGGGTGCACGCTCGTAGCCCACCAAGCTATCCAAGGGAATCTCCATGGCCACCACCACCTGAGTCTGTTCAATGGCTAACTGCATTTCTGCAACGCCGTGACGATGGGCCTTGCCGGCCCAAGCAGTTGCAGCGCACAACAACGGCACGCACAGCAGCGGGCGTAAAAGTGACTGCGGCAAATGACGCATGATTCAAACTCTCCCAAAACAGGGCTTCATGTTGCAATATAGCGGTCGATCTTGCAATCAGGGCTTTGACGGGCAGAGGACTCACGATGGGTAACATGGCATACACGCATTCAAACGCTCCAACACCAGCCCATGCGAATGACGCAAAAGGTCTGCAGCAAAGGCTGGCCAATATGCGCCAAACAAACACCTGGCGTGTGGTCAGCGCACGCGCCTGCCTGTCAGCCATGCTGTCGCTGTGGGCTTGCAGCGTCTGGGCCTGCGAATACGAAACCATCAGCCATCCGCACCCCGACGGCATTTCAAAGCGCTATTGCGGGCGGCAGATTGCACGGGTAATGAGCTGGCAGGGGGCCGACTGGCTCAACCGCCCCGAGCGGGCACAGGAAGAAAGAACCGACCTCCTGATTGCCCGCCTGGAACTCAAGCCCGGCATGACGGTGGGTGATATCGGTGCCGGCACGGGCACGCTGACCCGCCAAATGGCAGAGAAAGTGATGCCAAACGGCAAGGCGTGGGCTGTGGATATCCAGCCCCAGATGGTAGAAAAACTGGAACGGATGGCGGCCTCATTGCCGACCGGGCTGGTGCAGGTACGCCAGACGACGGCCACACAGGTCAACATTCCGGACAATACGCTGGACCTGGCCGTGATGGTTGATGTCTACCATGAGCTTGAGTTTCCACTGGAAACCTTGAAGTCACTGGTACAGGCGGTTAAACCGGGTGGACAGGTGGTATTCGTAGAATATCGCGCCAACGACATGCGCGTACCCATCAAACCACTGCACACCATGACGCAGGCTCAGATACGCAGAGAGGCAGAATTCGCAGGTCTTACGTATGAAAAAACACTGGCCTCCTTGCCGTGGCAAGACATGCTGGTGTTCAAGAAGAGTAAATGAAGCTGACTGACGAGGGCAAACGCATGGAAGAAAATGCCCTGATCGCTTCTGACAAGAAAGCCTGTCTGGCCGCCATGCCAAACGTCAAGGAACCCACCATTACCGGGTATTGACGCACTCCGCAGATCGGGTCATCACATCTGGTGATCCGATGTGGTGAGGATTTCCTTGATCCACAAATGACTGCCATGATTGACCTATCAATTTGATAGGTATACATTTTGGCTAATCCATCCTTGCCCCAACTGGAAGCACATATCCGTCGGGCTGCTGGCACATCCACCCATATTGTTTTTACAAAACATGCCCGATTGAGGATGAAGCAGAGATACATCAACGACCCGATGGTTCTTGAAACACTTCGACGAGGACGTATACCGATTGAGCCCGAATTGGCTGAGAATGGCGCCGGGCTGATCTGCAGGATGACTCGCTACGTTGCCGGAACACAGGTTGCCGTTGTATTGCACGTTAATTACCCAAATCCGTCACTGGTCGTAATTACCGTTATGGATGTCAGGAAGGATTGAAACCATGTATCACTACACCGACGGAGGCCTTAAAAATGTATGGCTTGCCAATGGCTATCAGGTCATCAAAACACAATTTGGCGAAGCAATTCGCTTTCAGGATCTGGACGGCCTAACCCGATCAATTTGCCTGACACTGACCCAAAAACCTGCTCGATTGAGCGGAATCGAATTCCGCTACGTCAGGTCAGCAGGCATGCTGCTGTCGCAACCAGCGCTCGGCCGCCTTCTGGGGCTCGACGGACAAACGGTTGCTCGCTGGGAAAAAAGCGGCCGCGTTCCCCTCTGGGCGGACAAATTCATACGCCTTCTCTACAGTGCACAGGTGAATGGGGAGCAGGCGATTGCGGATGTTCTGGAACGAACACGCGTCGTTGAACGCCTGGCATGCGAACGAATCGTCGCAAAAACGTGGCGCGGCCAATGGAAATCAAAAATTGTCGATACCGACGAAGCAGTGAAGAAAGACGCCCAGAGCAGCAAGCCCAAAACAGTCAAAACACGCAACCACAGGGCCGCTATCAGCGTGTAGGAGGCCTGATCCACCGGAAAGCAAAGTAAAAAAACAACACAAGCCGACTGCGCTTTCATAAAGCGCACCCGGCTTGCTTCATCTACTTACTTGCCCACACTGATGGTCAGCGTCTGAACGGCTTCATTTCCACGCTCATCGCGTGCCACCACCTTCACGGCCAGATCCCCCTTGAAGCCGGCTGGTGCCGTACCTTCCACCTTGCCGCTCTGGGCGTCAAACTTCACCCACGACGGCAGCGCAGAACCATCGGCAGCCGTTGCACTCAGCGTCACTTTCGCATCAGCACGCGTGCTGGCGAATGCAGACTGCGGAATCTCAACCTTGAAGGCCGTTCCCACATCCACGCGCGCCTGCGGAATCGGTGTGTTGGCAATCAGACCGTCTGCGCCACCTGCAGGTCTGGTGACAACCGCCACTTGGAAAGAACCCGTGGCCGGGGCCAACCCCATGCTGGCAGGTGCCGCGGTGGCAGCTGTCATGGTGGGTGCGGCACCGGCCGACAAACCACCGTCACGCACGGCCAGCATGCCTGGCTGCGCGCTGGCGACCGTCGGAGCGTTGGCTGAAGGCGTTGTCACGCTCGGTGCCGGAGCACTGGTGAGACCGCCACTCTGAGGCCCTTGCTGCACGATCAGGTTTTCTGAGCGAATCATCGCCACCGGCTTGACCGTCAACTCACCATCCACAAACGTCAGTTGATAGTTGTCAGCAGAGCCTGCACTGATGACGATCGGATAGTCACCCGGAGGAACAGCAATACCGCGACGTGTCTGATATTCAACGCCACGAACCACATTGGCTGTATCCGTAAATGCAAGTTGCGTCGGGTTTACACTGAATGTGAACTCAGGATCCTTGTCGCCAAAGAGACGCTCTTTGTCATCCGCCGTTACTGTCAACGGACGACGCGTGATGGTCAATGCACCATTGATGAAGTTCACTGCATAGTTGGCATTGTCCACCGTACCCTGACCGATGGAGTAAGGACCACCTGCAACCGTTTCGCCAGCAGCGCGAACCGGTGCACCGGTCAGCACGTCACCGGCCTTCAGGCCGCGGCCAGCGCTCACACCTTCGGCTACAAACGTCAGCGTCGGATCCGCATCACCATACACCTTGGTCTTGTTGTCGGCTGTCACATTCACAGGACGGGGCGTGATCTGCAGGAAGCTGCCGATGACGCTGATGTCGTAGTTTGTGTTGGCCAGAGAGCCCTGGGAAATTGCATAACCTGTGGAGGAGACGTTTTCACCGCTGGCACGGGTCAGCGCGCCAGTGAAGGTATCACCTGTCTTCAAGCCACGACCGGCTGTCTGTGTTTCAGCAACGAATGTCAATGCAGGATCTGCCTCTCCATATACCTTGCTCTTGAAATCAGCAATCACTTCAACAGGACGCGGTGTGATGGTTAACGCACCATTTGCAAAACTGATTGCATAGTTGCTGTTGGCCACTGTGCCTTGCGTAATGGTGTAAGGACCGCCATCGACAGTTTCGCCATTCGCACGGGTCAAAGCACCGGTGAAGGTGTCACCCGTCTTCAGTCCCCGGCCCGCTGATTGCGCCTCGGAGGTAAAGGTCAACGAAGGATCATTCTCCCCATACACCTTGCTCTTGTCATCAGCCGTCAGATTGATCGGGCGCGGCGTGATGGTGAGCGCACCATTGGAGAAACTGATGGTGTAGTTGCTGTTGGCCAATGTGCCGCGCGTGATGGCGTACGGACCGCCGTTGACAGTCTCGCCGCTTGCACGCGTCAATGCACCGCTCAGGGTATCGCCGGTCTTCAGGCCACGGCCTGCTGACTGAACCTCGGAGGTAAAGGTGAACAAAGGATCGTTCTCTCCGTACACCTTGGTTTTCGCATCACCAGTCACGTTGACAGGACGCGGCGTGATGGTCAGCGAATTACCCGTGAAGCTGATGGTGTAATTGCTGTTGGCCAACGTGCCCTGAGAAATGGCGTAGGGACCACCGTTGACGGTCTCTCCGCTTGCACGGGACAAAGCGCCACTGAAGCTGTCACCCGATACCAGACCCTGGTTGCCCGTCGCGTTCTGTGCGGTGAATGTCAGGGACGGATCGCTCTCACCATACACCTTGGTGCGCGCGTTTGCAGTGACGGTAACCGGACGGGATGTAATGTCAACCGTGCCCCCCGTGACGTTGTAATTGCCGGCATCGGCACCACTCAAACGGAACGCATTGGTGAATGTCAGGGCTTTTCCGTTACCGACATTCGGATCGCTTACGGTGGCCTGAAGTGCGGTGTTGGCTGCCACTGCATCGCCGCTCAAGGCACCCACAACCTGATTCAAGGAAGTGCCACTGACCACACCGGTGCGATCGTAGACGCGACTTCCACTGAGGGTCACATCCAGCGGCGTGACCGTCAGGGTGCCTGTACCGGAGCTGAGGTTGATGGCATAACCCATCGGGCTGCTCAATGTGCCCAAGCCGGTCAGTCTCACATTGTATGAGCCGACTGGGCGATGACCTGCACCGCTGGCTGTGAATGTCCCACCCGACACAATCGGTGTACCGGTCAGTGCATCCGATTCGGCGTCACCGTCAATCAGACCGGTAACAGATACCGCACCGGTTGACGTTGCGGCGCCATACACGGAACTGCCCGAACCGGGTGCAACCGTGATGGTCGGCGTGTTGGCATAGAAGAACCAGTTACCTGTGCCGGCATATGCCGGCGTTGTTCCGGTGAAGCTTTGTGCATAGTGCTTGCTGAAGCCCGCTGACATGCCGCGACCGCTGACGGCGGAAGACGGCAGGTTGACAGGCGCTGCCGAATACACCAGATACCGGCCAGCAGGTGTCTGCAGACCCTGGTCACCTGCAACCGTGTTGAAGAAGTTGCGCTCAGTCACCGCCGTGATGTTTCCGTTGGTGCTGGTGATAGCCTGATCTACCTGCAGATCGCTCGTCGTGCCAATCGTGCGAACCAGTACATCGCCGTTACTGGTCAAACCGCTGACGCCCTGGGTTGTGCCCACCGTGAGTGTTTGACCCGTTACGACCTTGCCTTGGCCGATCGTACCGGCCACAGTTGTGAACTGGTTGATCTGATCCAGGTTCACGTCCGCGTCGGCTGCATCCAGACGCAGCGACGGTGTGGTGATGAAACTGCCAGACGCTTGAGTGACCTGCGAGCCTGCCCCGGAGGCGGCCAGCAGCACTTTGTCACTGGTAATTGCAGACGTTCCCAGATTGAGCGTTCCGCCGTTGGCAACTTCGAGCTTGAGCACTTTATCTGCTGCGAGACCCTGCGTCACGTTACCGTCAACCGACAGACCGCCTGCACCGCCTGACACGGTCAGGTTGAAAGGTGCCGGGGTTGAGCCGAACTGGGTAGCCAGATCCAGTGCTTTGAGTGACGTCACCCCGGACTGCTGGGAGCTTCCCAGATTTACGTCGGCAAACACGGTTGCTGCGGCCAGCAATGTGGTGACATTTTCATCCTTGACCCACAGGCCGCTTGCAGGGGCTGTTGATCCGCCAAACGTTGCAGCACCGGAAGGATTTGAAGATGCCACATTCAACACGGAACCAGTTGCAGCGACAAAGGTCACCGCACCATTCAGATCGATACTGCCATTGCTTGATCCGCTGAACCCGCTGGCCAGCAGATCCACCTGCTGAGTACCTGCGCCACCGATGGTGACCTTGGACAAGCCGATACCGCTGTTGGTACCGGAAGAGGCATACGTACCGTCCAAAGTAACGCGGGAACCATTGACCGTGACCGGTGACCCTGCGCTGGCACCCTCAATGTGTACGCCGTCGCGGTCGCCAACACTGCTGCTTCCAGCCAGCTTTACGATGCCGTTACCCGCATTCAATACAGACGCGCCCTCAACGGTGACGCCATGCAAACTGACAGACCCGGAGTCCCGGAAGTTAACGCTGGCCGCAGATGCAGACGCAGTTGGACGACCGTTGCTGTCGGCTGTACCACCACCGATCACGATATCACCGTTGCCCGTTGCAATTTCTGCATTGGTCAAACTGACTGCACCACCCTGTGAACCGCTGTTGTCAGCATTCAGAATGACATCCAGCTCGCCAGATGCGGTGTTGTCCAGCGCCACGCGGACCGTCTGCGTAGCGGTGCGCTTTCCGAGCACCACACTGCCGTGTGCGCTGACGTTGAACACACCATCGGCCGTACCGGTTTTCTGCAGCGCGATCTGCCCTGCCGCATTATTGAAGACATGGCCGAAGCCGCTCACGGTATTCTGACCGCCCTGATTCAGTACGGTCAGGTTTCCGGCGTTGATGCTGCCCAGCACGATGTTTCCGCTGCTATTGGAGTCGGTAGGCGTCGTGCCGAATGTGTAGGTGAAAGGACCAACACCACTTGAACGGGTTGCAGTCGGCAGTGTCTTGGTCTTGCTGGTGTCATGCGACAGTGTCAGTGAAACACGTCCGGTTCCGGCATCAATCGTCACGCCATCACCCATCACAATCTGTGCAGGACCCGCAAGGCTTGAATCAGCGTGTGCCGCAGATACCCCCGCACTGACAGACTCGTTTGCTTTGATGGTCAGGTCGCCATTGTCGGTTGTGACTGAAGCAAGCAGTCGGACGGACCGACCAGCCTGCAGTGTCAGGTTACCGCCGTTGCCATTGGTATTGGATACATTGATGGCCTTCAGTACGGTGATGTTATTGTTGGCCTGCAATGTCAGGTCAGTCCCCGCATTCAGAATAGCCTGAATGGCTGATGGAGTGATGACTGCATCGCCGCCGTTATTGCCAGCCGAGAAAGGCAATACGCCCCCGGAATAGCCGTAAGCCGTCAGCGCGTTTACGTCAGAGAGGAACTGGGTCGTTGTTCGCCAATCCAGTCCGTCGCCTGCCGCCACGCTGCTTGCATCCCGCCCCAGAGATCCATCCGTATTGTGTGTTGCGCTTTCAGCAAGCAAAGACATCGCCAACACACCCCGTGCGTTATCTGCATTCGCTCCTGCTGACTGACGACCACTGCCGAAAGACGCCACGGGGGTCCAGACCAAGGGTCGGTAAGCGACCTTCTCCAGGCTGGTTGTGGAATACGGCAACATTGTGAACGATGCAAATCCCACACCCGAGTTGGAATCGTTGAAACCCAGTACCGAATTGCGGGAATTCACATAACCGGCCAGACCGGTTTGACCTGGCAGCAACGTGACCGAACCGTTGCTGTCCCCCGTTCGGCCAGATGAGAAAATGATGGCATCACCCGTTACCTGCGAAACGCCGGAGATACTGACCTGCGTGGCCTGCAGTGACTGTCCGAATTGTTGCGACGGAGTGGTACCCACCAAACTGTTCAGTGCATTCACACGACCGCTTGCAGTGCCGCTTGTCTGACCATAGGTGCGGCCTGTGGCGCCATTGATCCAGGTGACAGCACCCACATTAGCCTGATTGGTGTTGTAGTCAGACCAGTTGGGGCTGCTGATAAATGCATTGGTAAATGTATTGGCCTGATCGCGCACCAACGTGACTCCACCACTACCGACCTGATCTCCGGCAACGCTTCCTATCAGACTGTTCTGCTCAGAAATCACACCCGATACGCCAACGCCCGGAGCGCCATATGTCACGGCACCCGCAAATTGCTTGTCACCGTTGTTCCAGAACGGACTCTGTACGATATAACCGTTGTTGGGTAATACCGTGACACCGAAGCCTCCTACGAAGTCGAATGTCTGGGTACCGACAAGACTGTTGGCTGCTGAGATGCGACCGGTGACGCCTGTGCCTGCTGCACCGTAAGAAACAGCGCCCGCATTGGAGGCAGTTCCATTGCTCCAGTTTGAAGAACTGACGATGTATGAACCATCGGTCAGTGCCCTCACACCACCGCTGCCAACAAAGTCGAATGCTGTGCTGCCCACCAGCGAGTTGCTTTCACTGACAACACCGGTTAGGCCCGTCGCTGCGGGAATGCGTGTTACCGCACCTGCAAACTGCTCTGTACCATTGCTCCACTGGAATGACGACACAACGACATTACCGTCCGACAAAACAGTGACGCCACCCGAACCAATATTGTCCTGTGCGGTGGAACCAACCAATGAGGTGCTGGCAGATACCTCACCCGCGAGTGAACCGGTACCCGACAGCCACGTGATGGCACCTTTACCTGTATGAGGCTGGTATAGCGCTTCGGTACTGTCGTTACCCCACCCTGGCGAAAGCACCAGCAGGTTTCCGCCAGTCAAACCTTTCACACCAGTCGACCCCGCAAACGCGAATGTTGTAAGTGACCGGCCGATGCGGTCGTAATTGTTGGTGCCCACCAGACTGTTACCAGTCCCCACAGCGGCGACAGGGAGACCGTCAGCACGTCTGCCAAAGGTCAATGCACCGACATCAACGGCAGAGCCGTTGTTCCATGTTCCGCTGCCCACTGCGAAGAAATCGCTGTCGCTTACATCCAGAACGTTGGCTGCCGGTGCACTGGCAAAGTACGTATAACCGGTCAGTTTTCCGGTGTTGTTGGTATAACCGAATTTGCTTGCCAGCGCGAAAGGCAACAAAGGCTTGCTATTGGTCGTTCCTGAGTTGGCGTTGGAAGCCAGAACGCTTTCAACAATCTTGAAATAACCCGTCGCTTCGATGGCTCCCGAGACTGCATCGCCACCGGTAATTCCGAATACGGGCAGCAGACTGACGCCGCCAGCGAGGCTGGCATCGCCCCCCGCCGTACCGCTCAATTGGGTACCCGATACGCTCGTTGCGAGCGTTCCAGTCAAGCTGTTACCCGTTGCAACAGCCCCAACAGCTGCACCGCCACCGGCTGCAGATGACAGTTGACCAATCGGGCTGATCCATGTTGCCGCACCGCGGCCTTCATTCCAGAAAGGACTGCTGAGGACATAGGCACCATTGGAAAGTCCCCGGCCGCCAAGGCCCACAAAGTCACCGACTGAAACTTCAGTGGTGGTTGTATCGTTGAAGCTGTTGCCATCCGCATGCGTACGAGTCACGGTATTGGTGGTCAGCACGCGGGCGGTACTACCTACAAGGCTGTTGCCACTGCCCACCACTGCTCCTGTTCCAGAGGCCCCGTTGGCAACACCCGTCGTTCCGTCCACCCACGTAGCAGCACCTTTGCTGCTAGCCCAATGCGGGCTTCTTACTACATAGTTGCCGTTATTCAGCACATCCACCGCTTGCTGGGGGTTTGCAATGTAGCCAGTTGAAAAGTTGATAAGTCCCGTGTTGCCGGCTGAGTTACCAATGCGCGTTACCGAGGACACCAGACCGCCGACAAAGTCACCTGCATTGGACCCCACCAGACTGTTGGTACCGCCTACATTGCCCGTCAACCCCGTGGCGCCACTGACCCAAGTGACTGCGCCTTTTGAATCGAGGCCTGCTGCAGTTGTACTGCCCCAATAAGGACTGAGTACGATGAAATTGTCATAGCGGCCCTGAGTGTCTTTGCCACCGACGCCAAATATGCCACCGGAACCGACACGATCAAACGCAGCACCGGTCAGGCTGTTACTCGACGAGAGCGTCGCGCCAATCGTGCCAGTAGCAGCGCCCACAATCTGGCCATCGTCACCGTCTACGACCGCAATGTAGACAGGTATCGCACCACTGTTACCGGTTTTGAACACGAACCGCTTGCCGGCAAGGGCAAACGGGGTTCCGGCACCCAGGAAGTTTCCTCCCTGCGCACCCACCAGACTATTGGAGGAAGATGCCTGCCCTACAGCCAAAGCGCCGTTACCCAATGTGCCATCTGCTTTGATCAGTGTGACCGCACCTACGTTGGTACCCACGATGGGCGCCAGGTTCAGTACGTTGCCGTTGTCCAGCAGCAGGGGAGCTTGTGCATCCACTTCGGCCCGCACGCCGCTGATGTCTTGAGAAGCAAACTGGGTCGTGTTGCCTGAGCCTGTGGCAACAATGGTGTGGGTAATTCGATTGCCGCTCGATTTCTGCTGCGTGGTGATTGAATCGCCATCGCCCGTGGTCGACCCCACCAAGCTGTTGGCTGCGGACACGGCGCCACCGACGGACGTCGTTCCGTTGATGGCACCGGTTGCTCCATTTACCCACGTGATCGCACCTTGATATCCCCCGCTGACAAATCCGTTTTTCGGATTCCAGTAAGGACTCAAAACCAGATAGTTGGGCGCAAGTGTTTGCCCAGTGGCAGGTGTGCCCAGCAGTTTGACACCACCGGATCCCACCGCTGCATAAGACATGGTGCCGACCAGACTATTGGAGGCCGATACCGCACCCGTCAGGTTGCCTGAGCCACCCCAAGTAACTGCGCCAGCATATGCGGCTGCCCCGTTGGTCCACAAGGGGCTGAGCACTGCAAAATTGCCACCCGCCAGAGCCGTAACCTGCTCGCCCACACGGTCGCCGGCTCCAATCACGGCAGGCGTTACTGTTTCGGTCTGGAAGTTGTTGAAGGGTTCGACGTAACGGGTAACCAGCGTCGGCGCGGTTGTTCTGAAATCGGTGACGAAGAAATTGTGACCACCCGATGTCTCGGTAATAGCAGTTGCGCGCAGACCGGTGGAGCCGACCAGACTGTTGCTGGCCGATACGACACCACCGGCAGCGCCGTTACCCAATTGCCCGTTAGCCGCATTGATCAAGGTGACCGATCCCCGGCCTTCATTCCAGTCCGGCATGGACACCACAACATTGCCGTCCGTGAGTTTGGTCAGCGTGGTTGTTGAGGGAAGGGTTCTCAGGATCGGATCCGGGCTTGCGCTCACCACGGCATCCACGATCGTTCCATTGACCTGACCTACCCGGTCGAAGGTACTGTTGTTACCCACCAGACTGTTGGATGCGCTGACGATGTTGCTCGTGTTGACGGTGACTGAAGATGCCGCCCCGCCACCGGTACCGGTTGAGCCGGCAGGCGAACCGTTCTGCCATGTAATCGCGCCGGCAGTTGCCTCAGACGTTGTGAAGCGCGTGTACTGGCTGTAGTTCCGGAAGTCGGACAGACGCGCAAAGAAGTTGACTGAAGACGAACTTGCGATGCGGTTAAAGTAAGGACTGAGTACCAGATAGTTGCTGTTGTCCAGCGCATAAATACCACTGGAACCCACGTGATCATCGGAGTTGGCGCCATACAACTGGTTCAGCAACGAACCCGTACGGCTATTGAAGAGATACGCCGCACCGGCAGAAGATGCGCTACCGACGGTTGTGTTGGGTGCGGTAATGACCACGTTACCGTTGGGCAGAACCGTGACATGCGCTGCAAAATGGTTATTGCGATCCGCATTACCGTTCGGGTCATCCAGACTCAAAGTGGCCATGACGGCGTCTACGTTATCAATGATGATGTCATGCGGATCGAGTTCGAACTGACCGGCGCGACCATTGGCCGCGCTCAGATCAACCCGCCCTTCAAAACCCAGATTCTGTTTGCCGGACACTTCTGCACGGCCACCATTACCGGATGCGCTACCGCCACGTGCCGTCACACCACCACCAAACAGCGTCGTGCCATCGGCCCACACGGCAATCTTGCCGCCATCGCCATTCACGCCAGCATTTGCAATCAGTTCAGTGGACGCATTCACGCCCACTTTGCCTGCGTTGGCAATATCGGTTTCAAGCCCGCGGAAACCCCCACCCACGCGGATATGGCCACCGTTACCCTGACCGCTGGCATCCACCGTTGCGGCACGCAACTGCACAGACCCTGCCGTGATATCAACACGACCGCCATCGGCACTGGCACCGGTACCGCGTGCGCTGATGGTGGCTGATGAGTACACCGTGCCTTTGTCGGCCGCATTGGCGCCCGTGACATTGACGCGGCCACCACCCGCAGCACCGTCTGCGCTGAGCAGCGTTGACGCGGTTTGAATCACGCTGCCGCCACTCACCTCAATCCGGCCGCCGGCACCCGTGCCGGCATCCGCTTTAACAGCACCGGATTGGGCAACGAAATCACCGGAGATATTGACGTTACCGGCCTGTGCGCCCGATACGTCAATGCTGCCCTGCGTGCTGACCGTGCTACCTTCGATGCGTACTTGCCCGCCGCTGGCACTGATGTCGCCACCGGCATTGACCAGACGAACCTTGCCGTCAATTTCAACCAACTGAGACGCACCACCGTGGCCCGCCACCGCCTGCTGCAGCAAGCGGTTGGCAGCACCCGCAGACAGGATGACCTGTCCGCCTTCTGCGTGTACCATGTGGCGGTTTTCAACGAGAGTATTGAGGGTGCCCGCATCCACGCGCACGCCCATCAATCCCGTACCACTCATGTCCAGCGTAACAGCGTCACCGGCTGCCAATGCCACGGTACCCATGCGGGCCGAGATGATGCCTTCGTTGCGCACTTCGGGTGCCAGCATGGCAATATAACCTTGCGTGGCTGCCGTGAGCGTGCCCTTGTTGGTCACAGCGCCTGTTGCATCGCCCCGGGCAAAGTTCAGACGACCCGCCATGAAATCTGCATTGGAAATGGCCAGCGAACTGGCCACCAGACCGCCAACATCCACACGCGAACCAGGCCCGAACACGATACCGTTGGGGTTGACCAAGGTCACTTGACCGTTGGCTGTCAGACTGCCGAAAATCGCTGATGGATCAGCGGACATGACGCGGTTCAGAATCATGGACGATGCGCTGGGCTGCTGAAAATTCACGCTAGCATTCGCGCCGATATTGAAGGTCTGCCAATTGATGGCCGCACGGTCACTTCCTTGCACGATATTCATCGTATTGCCACTCTGACCGATGCTGGCAATACCCGCTGCCACTGCACCACCGGTGGGCAGCGCGTTCACAGGCGGCGGGTCGACCGCATAAGCGGCTGTCGCAGTCAGCAATGCGCTGACCGCCAGTGCACCCACGGTGCCGCTGCTGCGCTTTCCACGCGAGCGCGTGAGTTCGGCGACCGCCACCCAGGCTTGGGTTGCTTCGTTCCATACGAGGCGGTAGATACGGTTCAGTGAGCCAGGGCCATTGCGCATGATGATGTCCAATCAGCAAAAAAACCCGCGCACCTGCGCAGGCTGAAAATTCGGTGGAATGAATCGGGCGTTCAAGTTATCGCCGCTTCAGAAAAATTTGATCAGCGTGAGGTAGAAACGCGGATCACGTTTGGTGCCATCGGCATCTTTGCCTGTGGCCAGTACGCGCGCCGGGTTTTCTCCAAGGCGCCATGCAATGGTTGAGCGCACCGACCAATCGCCGGGCTTGGTCCAGTTGATTCCAAAACCGGCACCCATCAGGTCGTAGGAATTCGGCGAAGACGATGCCGGGAATGCGTTGCGGTCGCGACGGAAATTCGCCTGATCCACAAACGCAATACCCTGCACACCGTGGGCGAATTGGCGCTGCCACTCGATGGAGGCAACCGTGCCTTCATCCGCACTGGCTTCGCTGGCGCTGAATGAACGCACGGCAAACGGACCGCTGACAATGATTTTTTCTGCGGAGTCGAGATTGCGGTCAGCCGTCTGTGAATTGATGCTGACCAACAGCGTATCGACATCCGTCACGCGCTGCAGGCGGCTTAACGCAATATTGAACTTGCTGAAATCGCCATTGCGGTTGGGACCATTGCCAGCCTGATCCGCATTGAAGTCCTGCTGGTTGCCGCTCAGATCCAGCCGGCCCTTTGAATAGGTCAGACTGGCCTGTGTGATGCCGCCACCGCCGAATCCGTCCACATAATCACCAGAGACACCTGCCGATGCGACGTCAATTTTTTTGTTGTTGATCTCGATACCTGAAACCTGGTTGTCAAAATCCTTGCGGTCATAGCCCAGCGTTACATTCAGGTTGGACTGGTTGCTGCGAATCAGCGGATACGTGGCGCGAAGGCCGGCGCTGGTTGCGTCCCCGGTGAACGTGTTGCCGTTGAGCACATAGTCGTAGTCGAGCTTGGTCACAGACCCTGTCACACGCAATCCACTGACACCCACCGGCAAGGAGTAAGCCAGCCGGGCAAATGCGGAGCCGATACTCTTGTTGCCCAGGATCTGGATCTGATCGCCGATGCCGAAGGGGCTGTTGATATTCAGACCGACCGTTGCCCGCCCTTCACCCGTGGCTTTGTTACCGGTGTTGTCCAACTGGGCACTGCCGGTCACGGAGGGGGTGTCTTTCACAGCAACCACCACCTGCGATTCACCGGATTTTTGACCGGGTTCAAGCAGGGAGCTGGCAGACACGCCCGGAAGGTCGTTGAGCAGGCTGATGGCGCGCTGCAGGTCTTCCGGACGCACGGGTTCGCCGAGTTTCTGACGGGAGAGCATGTAGGCAGACGCGCGATCATCGCTGATGTTCTTGCCACCACCGGATCGGTCAATCCGCACACCACCCAGCTTTCCCTCAACGATGGCAATGGTCACCACGCCGGAGGTCAAATCCTGCTCGGGCAAATAGGTGCGAACCAGAAAACCTTTGGCACGATAAGCATTCGCAATCGCATCAGCAGCCTGCCTCAAACCGTCAAAGGTCAGACGCTTGCCGGTAAAAGGCTGCATGGCGCGCTGCAGTTCGTCGTTGGATATCAGTGTTGCGCCCTGAAACCGGAACTCACGGACTTCAACGGTCAGGCCGGTGCCTTCACGGGAGGATGCATCATCGGCTGCTGCACCAGGTACAACGGAGGGTAATTGACGACCCTCCAGCGCGCGATTTGTTTCATTCAGCAGCGATCCCGCATTAGGCGGCGTCTGGGCATGGGCAATTGAAAGGGTAAGGATGGC
>SXZD01000030.1 GCA_005788065.1 Burkholderiales bacterium | reverse complement strand
TGGCGAGGGGGACTTTTTCTTTTGCTTTCTTTCTTCAGTGCATGAAGGCACTGGGCATCAGCAACGTCGATTTCTAATATCGACCGGCCCCCAGAACTTCCATCACCTCCCGGATACCCAGCAGCTTTTGCAGCATCCACACCCAATGCTGCCGCTGGGTCTGGGTCCCGACCAGACCGCTGAGCTTTACCCACCCTCCCTCGACACACACCTGAATGGCCTCTGCATTAACGCAACCCAGGCCACTGAGCGCTTGGTGAATACGTCGAACCAGGGCATTCTGACCTGACGTACCCGATGCCATGCCGGCCGACTCAACGCGCAGACTGGACTGCACGCTACGCACACCGGCTACCATTTTCACCATGGCCTCAGCGCAAAGGCGCTGATCGGTGTCCGGCACCGCACCGGAAAGGTGCACGATTCCGGCAGTCACATCAACCACGATGTCGACGGCGCACACCCGAGAATCCCAGTTAAGTTCATCCATGATGCTGTGAAAAATCTGGCGGTCTGTATCCGACTGCATATGACGGTCTCCTTATTGAAATCGCATTGAATGTGCCCTTGAGGCTCTTTCATCATTCAACTGCAATTACACGCACCTGACAGTGCGCTTGCCCACGCCGAACCCAGTCGACCTGTTGATACACCGGTTTCATACGCTTCATTCATACGCTTCATTCATACGCTTCATTCATACGCTTCATTCATACGCTTCATTCATACGCTTCATTCATACCGTGCGTTCATACCCCGGCTTGATATCTGTGCTTGATGAAACAGTTTGATGCATTGCGTTAATTCAAAAACATGGTCGCCTGATGCGTGCGAAATCCAACGATTTAAAGAGATGGAATTTTTTAGACTGTGCGTCCCACAACTGCGAAAACGACAGAAAACGTTCCGCACCTCCATCAAAAAGGAAATGCCATGTTGCTTAAATCGAATATCCCCGCACCCGTCAACGGCCTGCTCTCTGCGCTGCCTCCCGAGGAACTTCGCTCACTGACCCCCTTGCTGGAGCCAGTCAAACTGACACTGGGAATGGTGCTGACCGAATCGGGCGACATGCAGAACCATGTCTGGTTTCCGTTGAACGCGGTGATCTCGCTGCTCTATGTGCTGGAGGACGGGTCATCTGCCGAGATGGCAGTCATCGGTCGCGAGGGATGCGTCGGTGCGCCGGCCTACATGGGTGGCCAGTCCACCATCAGCCGTGCAGTCGTGCAGAGCGCGGGCAATGCGCTGCGCATGAAGGCGGCCAACCTGCGCGAACATTTTTCACCGGGCAGTGCACTGGCTGACGTGCTGCTGAAATACACGCAGGCCCTCATGACACAGATGTCACAGGTTGCCGTATGCAATCGCCATCACACACTGGATCAGCAGTTGTGCCGCTGGCTGCTGCAGACATTGGACCGCATCGATGGCAATGAAATCATCATGACGCAGGAACTGATTGCCAACATGCTGGGTGTGCGCCGCGAGGGCGTCACTCACGCAGCCTCCAAATTGCAGCACCTCGGGCTGATTGCTTACTCCCGAGGCCATATCCGCATCCTGGACCGTGCGGGCCTGGAGCGTCGTTCTTGCGAATGCTACGGCGTCATGCGCTCGGAATACCGTCGTCTTCTGCCCAGCTATGGCGCAGCAGCCAACGATGCATTCGGTCAATTCGACGTACAGCGAAGAGCCGCACTCTTCCGTTAAGCAGACCATCGACAGCCAGACTGCTTTGCCGGAATCTGAACATATCGTCAGGTCATCGGCAAAGAGGCCAGAGGCAAAGCGTGTCGAACAACTTGTGTCAAATCCGAAGGCGACATGAGCCGTGACACCGCCTTGCAAAGCACCCATAACACCATCAGCAACACACCGACAGAGGCAACACCATGCAAACCAGAGCGGATCTTCTGCACCCGGAGGGACACAACGCACCCATGCCTCCGGGTATCTTCATCAGTACGCCCGAACGCTCACCCGGGGACGCCGCCAATGACCCCTTCATGGACGACAGGGCGTCGAACCTCCGTGCATCCGCAGATGGCGCCTTTCCGACCGCACAGAAATCGTCACCCTCTACCCGGCAACTCGCATTGCTGCTCACCAACCTGTTCAGGGATCTGGACATGCCGCTGCGCATCAGACTGTGGGACGGCGACGTTCTGAATCTGGGAAAACCGGCCGGGGGCAATGCCCGCTTTGAATTGGTGTGCCGTCACCCGGCTGCCATTTCAGCCATGGCTTTCGCACACGATCCACTGAAAATCGTGCAGGCGTATCTTCGCAATGACATCGACATTGATGGCGATTTTTATGCCGCCCTGAAACTGAAGGACTATCTGCGAACACTCAAGCCCACGCTGATGCAACGGGCTGCCGGGTTTGTCAGGCTGCTGAACTGGAGCCTGCTGGAAGCACCCAAACCGATGGAGCGCGAACATGTGCATGTGGTCGAGGGCGAGGCTGTGAGGCGTCACAGCCGCGATGCCAATGCACGTTCCATCGCATTTCACTATGACGTGTCCAATGCATTTTATGCCACCTGGCTGGATGAGCGCATGGTGTATTCCTGTGCCTATTTCCGCTCGCCTGATGACTCTCTGGAAAAAGCACAACTGCAAAAGCTCGATCACATCTGCCGCAAACTGCAGTTGCGTCCGGGCGATAGACTGCTCGACGTAGGCTGCGGCTGGGGTGCACTGGCTCTGCATGCCGCGCGGCGCTACGGCGTGCAGGTACATGGCATCACATTAAGCCATCAGCAGTGGGAATGGGCGAGGCGTGCAGTGACCCGCGAGGGCTTGCAAAGTCAGGTACAGATAGACCTGTGTGATTACCGCGACTTGTCCGATCAGGCACGCTACGACAAGATATCCAGCGTCGGTATGTTCGAACACGTGGGTCTGGAGAATCTGCCTGTTTATTTTTCAACGCTGCACCGCGTACTCAAACCCGGCGGCCTGATGCTCAACCATGGTATTGCGCACGATCAGGAAGGCTGGGGGCAAGAGCTGTCATCGCGTTTCATCAACCGCTTTGTTTTTCCCGATGGCGAACTGGACACCATCAGCCGGGTGCAGTGCGTAGTCGAACGCTGCGGGTTCGAGATCAATGATCTTGAAAATCTCCGCCCCCACTATGCCCTGACCCTGCGCCACTGGGTGCAGCGTCTGGAAAATGGGCATGAACAGGCACTGCGGCATGTCAGCGAATCGACCTGGCGCATCTGGCGCATGTTCATGGCAGCCAGTGCTCTTGAATTCGAATCAGGCCAACTGGGTGTCTATCAGATTTTGGCGGGCAAGCGCGAAGGTGGTCCTGCACCGATGCCGCTGACCCGTGATCACCTGTATGCCACACAGGACTGAAACATTTTTTCCGACAGTGCAACGAAAGGAGCTGTACATGAAAACCGACCTCATGCTGCAACGTGACGTGATGGCTGAACTGCAGTGGGAGCCTGCCATCAACTCTGCGCAGATTGGCGTTGAAGTGAAAAAGGGCGTCGTCATCCTCGCCGGACATGTGGACACCTATGCCGAAAAATACCGCGCAGAAAAAGCGGCGC
This sequence comes from Burkholderiales bacterium, assembly GCA_005788065.1. Lineage (GTDB taxonomy): Bacteria > Pseudomonadota > Gammaproteobacteria > Burkholderiales > Burkholderiaceae_B > SXZD01. Next base: position 4,492 of record SXZD01000030.1, on the reverse strand, counting down.
AACGCGTCGACGGCGTCAAGGCGCTGATCACCGAGATCGAAGTGACGCTGCCGGACATCCATAAGCGAAGTGATATGGATATTGCCGCAGCCATCAACAACATGATGGACTGGGCCACCTTCAACGGCAAGGACAAGATCAAGGTGATGGTGGAAAACGGCTGGGTGACCTTGTCCGGCGCAGTTGAATGGGAGTTCCAGCACAAGGCCGCCCTGCAGATGATCCGATATATCACCGGCATACGCGGCATTCACGACCACATCATCATTCATCCCAAAATTTCAGTCTCTGCCGTGCGCAGCGACATCGAAGCGGCCATGAAGCGTCAGGCCATCAAGGATGTCAGTCAAGTGCATGTGGATCTGAACGAAAGCGACATCGTGCTGACCGGCAAGGTGCACAGTCTGGCTGAGCGTGCGCTGGTCGAACGCACGGCGTGGGACACACCGGGCGTTCGCAGTGTCATTGACCATCTGGAAGTGGTCTGAGCACGCGCAGCGTGATGGTCGCCGCGACGGCGGCCATCAGCAGCGCACCGAGTACCTGCTGGTTTGGCCATGCGACTTCCAGCAACCGAGCCAGCGCCGGTATCGCCACACACATGAGCGCAAACAAGGATGTCACTGCTGCCATCACCCACCAGGCAAAACCAGGCTTGCCGGTCGGGTCCGTTGCAGGTGTGAGCCACCCTGCCAACATCACAAATACGGCAAGCAGCAAAAACAGGAAGGTTCGCTGCTGCACATCGCTCTGACCTGTCAGCCACAAAAAGCCCCATGCGCCCATCATGCAGGCCGACAAACCCAAGCCCTGACGCAAGCCATCAACCAGGCTTTTTTTGCCAAAGGGGGTTGACCCCGATGGCCGCGGTGCCTGTTTCATTAGGCTGCGATCTGCCTGCTGCGCCTCAAACACGATCGAGGACGCCGGGTTGATCAGCATCTCAAACAGCACGACGTGCGCTGGCATCAGCAACACCGGCCAGTTCATGAAGCCAGGCACAAGAACCAGCAAGAGCATGGGGATGTGGGTCGCAACCACAAATGCGGTGGTGCGTTGCAGCTTCCAGAAAATCTGACGCCCCTGCGACACAGCCGCCACCATATGGGAAAAATCATCATCCAGCAGCACCAGATCAGCCGTTTCGCGCGCCAGATCACAAGCGCGTCGCCCCATCGCCACACCGACGTCTGCCGCCTTCAGTGCGGGCGTATCGTTCACACCATCACCGGTCATGGCCACCACCTGCCCATCGCCTTGCAGGCAGGCAATCACGCGCAGTTTTTGTGCGGCTGTCATGCGTGCACAGACATTGGTGTTGCGTAACTCGGCCGTGAGCATTTCATCTGAAAGCTCTTCAATCTGTCGGCCGGTCAGTGCAGTGTGACTGCCGGTCATGCCAACCTGCGATGCAATCGCCACCGCTGTGACAGGGTGATCGCCCGTCAGCATCAACAATCGCACACCTGCGGCCTTCAATGCCGCGACGGCATGCCTGACGGATCCCCGTGGAGGATCATGAAATGCAATCAGACCCAGCAACTTCCAGCGCGCCACCTGACGTGCGGCAGACCAGTCCTGCAGAGTCTCAATGGAGCCCGCCTCCCCTGACGCAACTGCGAGCACCCGCCAGCCTTTGGCAGCCATCGCATCAAGCCGGGCCGACCATTCCTCGCGCTGCCGGTCAGTCAGACCACACAAGGAAAAAACACACTCCGGCGCGCCCTTGCACGCCAGCCATGCACCACCGCCACCACGTGCGTGGACGATGCCAAACACAGGCCAATCCGGCTGCATCTGCAACTGCATGAGGGCAGTTGACGCATCAGCCCGACTGACCTGCAGACAGACATCAATCGGGTCGCCCGACTGCGCGGGCGTTGCGCGTTGCGCCGTGCGCAACAAGCATGACAACGCATCAGACGGCGTGGTGCTGATGCTGTTGTTGCTGCTGTTGCTACTCACCAGACTCTGCGACACCTGCGCCAGGCCATGCAGGCCATCTGCAGTGTGCGCGGCCTCCAGTCTCATCCGGTTCTCCGTAAGGGTGCCGGTCTTGTCGATGGCAATACAGGTCACCGATCCCAGCACTTCAAGGGCCGACAATCGACGCGTCAACACCTGACTTTTGGACATGCGCCACGCACCCATGGCCATGAATACGGTCATGATGACTGGCACCTCCTCAGGCAAGGCAGCCATGCCCAGCGTCAGCGACTCCAGCAGTGCGTGCAGCAGGTCTTCTCCCCGCCACAGATGACTGAGCGCGAACTGCAGCAGGACCAACGCCAATGCCAGCCAGCCGATACCGCGGACCAGACGGCGCGATGAGGCCTGCAGCACCGACGGACGACGCGTCGTTTCCATGACCGTGCGCGCCAGTTCTCCGCTGCGTGTCTGATTCTCCACCGCGGTAATGCGCGCCTGGGCATGACCGTTCATGACGAAAGTGCCTGCAAAGACCCGATTGACCGAGTCGCCCTGACCGCTGGCAATGCCCAGCGTCCAGTCCAGCACGTGAACATCGGGATATTTGCTGACGTGTACGGCCTCACCGGTCAGCAGTGATTCATCCACCGACAACTGACCGCTGAGCAGCACCGCATCTGCTGCAACACGGTCGCCGGCTGCGAGCACCAGCACATCGCCGACACGCAGACTGTCTGCCTTGACAGTACGCACACCCTGCGGCGTACTGATGCGCGCCAGCGGCACCTGCAACTGCCGCAATGCCCTCAAGGCACGACCGGTTCGCACCGACTGCCACACCGTCATCAGCGACAACAGCACAACAAAAACGCCCAACAGCAGTGCCTCCATCCAGTTACCCAGCAGCAGATAGGCCAGCGCACACAGCAGGAGCAGTACAAACATGGGTTCGCGTATCGTTTCGCGCACGCCAGAGGACCAATCCTGATCATCATCCAGGACATGTTGTCCAACGGCCCTGATCAGCGATGGGACTGCCTGCCGCGCTGTTGTTTGTACCGTGGGCTCTGCTGTTTTGTGTTCTGCCTTGAGTTCCGTCTGCGTTTGCGCCTGCAACACATGCTGCGTTCCGGTTTTGTCTTGCGTCGATGATTCGATCTGCTTTTTCGGTTCCTGATCCATTGGCATCCATCCCTTCTTTTTGCACACCACGGATGGATGCTGACAGCGCAACAGATGCGGGACTGTGCTGCCGCGAACGGTCAGCCCGATGGCATGCTGCTCAAATGCGCGTGTTGGCGCCGTTGCGCCGTGTTCTGAGGAAATGCGCAGATGTTTTCCCATGTGCTGCTGCCGGTCGACTCAGTCGACCTGAATCACCGGGCCCTGAAAAAAATTTCGCAACTGGCGCGCAAGGGCAATGCCAAAATCACACTGGTGTATGTGTCCGACCCGCTACCGCCGGGCTTCTATTCCAGCAGTCCGCTGAGCGAATCTTTTCTGTCACCCAAAGATCATCAGAAAGCATGCGAACAGTTTGCAAAAACCCTGTTCACCAAGCTCAAACCCGTCATGGGTGAAGATGTGATTGAAGACACCTGTCACATCATGAATGCGCATGTGGCCACCGGCATCCTGGAAGCAGCCAAGGCAAAGCAGGCCGATGTGATTGCCATGGTGTCGCACAAATACTCTGGTCTGAAACGCATGATCCTGGGCAGCCACACGCAGGAAGTGATGCATGCCTCCAAGTTACCGGTGCTGGTGTTCTGAGCTGGATGCGCCGCAGGCATTAAAACCGTGCGGCGTCCGTGACAGGATAAAGTCACTCCGCCATTGAATGTGAAGAGCACCATGAAACAGGCACCCGTACGCAACATCGACCGCTGGTTGCACGCACAATCGGCGCGGTTTACCGGCGGATTGTCGCTTAACGCCATCAGGTTGGCCTACACCGACTGGCTGTTGCATGTGCTTCAGAGTCCTGCACAATCGCTCGCACTGGTGCAAGAGACCGTACAGCGCGTCAGCCGGCTGGCGCTGGATGAGATATTGCGCGGCGACACTGAACCCATGCATGTGGCCGTACCTGACGATCACCGGTTTCATGACCATGCCTGGAACCACTGGCCATGGCGGCTTTACCGCGACCTGTTCATCATCCTGCATGATCTGGTAACGCACGGTACGCGCGGCATACGGGGCGTGGATGCGCATCACCGGCAAGTGGTCAATGTGACATGCCATCAATGGCTGGATGCGTTTTCACCGGCGAACTGGCCATGGACGCATCCGCTGGTGATCAACCGTACCATCGAATCGCACGGCATGAACCTGTTTTGCGGCCTGATGAACTGGCATGAAGATATGCGCAAGCTGCTGACACAGGAAGATGAACCACGGTCATCCGATTTCGTCATCGGCGAGGATGTAGCCTGTACGCCAGGTATGATCGTCCATCGAAACCGGCTGATCGAGCTCATCCAGTATGAACCCATGACGCCGATGGTGAAAAAAAATCCGGTGTTCATCGTACCGGCATGGATCATGAAGTACTACATCC
>SXZD01000295.1 GCA_005788065.1 Burkholderiales bacterium | reverse complement strand
GGCGCACATCGGGTGTTTCGTACCCGCACGTCGCGCGCAGATCGGACTGCTGGATCGCATATTCACGCGCATTGGTGCATCCGATGATCTGGCCGGCGGTCGCTCCACCTTCATGGTGGAAATGACGGAGGCCGCCACCATCCTGCGTCAGGCCACCGCCAACAGTCTGGTGATCATGGATGAAATCGGTCGCGGCACCAGCACCTTCGACGGGCTGTCGCTGGCATGGGAAATTGCGCGTCAACTCGTATCGCGCAACCAGAGCCTGACCCTGTTTGCCACGCATTATTTTGAAATCACCGCACTGGCGGAGGAACATGCCGAAGCCGTCAACGTGCACCTGAGCGCAACGGAGCACGGTCACAATCTGGTTTTCCTGCACAGCGTTCAAGCCGGACCTGCATCGCGCAGCTTCGGCATACAGGTGGCAAAACTCGCGGGGCTTCCCCCCGCCCTGATCCGGCAGGCCCAAAAGCGCCTGCAGGCTTTGGAACAGGCTCAGGTCCAACAGACACCACAGGGCAGCCTGTTTGACGCAGCAGGCATGCAGCCAACCGACAGCGCCTTTGCAGCCCTCGCAAACAGTGCCCAGCATGCGCAAAACGCGCAGGATGTCGCTCAAACCATCGCAGCAACTGACCTGGATCAACTCTCGCCCAAGGCAGCCCTGCAACTGCTGTATGAACTGAAGGAACTCTGCGGCGATTCTCGGGTCATCAACCTGTCTGATATCAAACGTGCCTGATGAAAGCAGCCTTCATGTGTGCAACCACTTCCGGACTTATGGCCAGACGCATTGGCATCATTGGCCTGTGCATATTGTCGGTCCATCCTGCGCTGGCGCAATCCGTGCGTTTTGCAGCCATCGGCGACCTGCCCTACAACACCGCGGACGAACGTAACGTTGATGATGTACTGCAGGACATTGCCAACAGCCAGAGCGAATTCATCATCCACCTGGGAGACATCAAGTCCGGGTCTGAGTATTGCGGCAACGATCTGCTCGACCGCCGCCTCCGCCAGCTCGAAAGCAGCGCCAAACCGCTGATCTACACGGTGGGCGACAATGAGTGGACCGACTGTCACCGGCGCCCTGCCGGTGGTTTCGATCCGCTTGAGCGTCTGCAGTGGCTGCGCAAGCGGGCATTCCATAAACCGGTAAGTCTGGGTCATACACCGCTGGCGGTTCAACAGCAGGCCATCCTGACTGACGCGGCCAACACCCCTTCTGAAAACCTGCGCTGGCAACGCGGCGATGTACTGTTCGTCACGTTCAACATACCGGGCAGCAACAACAACTATTGGGCCCAGCAAGAAGCCGATCACCCGCGCAACGCAGAGTTTGCAACCCGGCGTGCACACAACGAAGCATGGCTGTCCGACAGCATCAGCAAAGCCCGGGCGGGCAACGTCAAGGCAGTGGTTCTGGCCTTCCAGGGCAACCCCTTCGAGCGTGACAGCGCCGAGCAGAAAAGCCATCTGCGTGACGGCTTTGCCGAGTGGCGGTCGCAACTGGCCTCACAACTCAAATCACTGGGCAAACCGACTCTGCTGCTTCATGGCGACACACACGCGCATCGCATCGACCAGTCGCTGCGGGATGACAAAGGCCAGATCGTGGCCAACGTGCTGCGGCTTGAAACGTTCGGATTCCCGTTTACCAGAAACTGGGTGGAAGTGGCTGTGGATACGTCAAAGACGCTGCCGCGTGAGGTATTTGATATCCGCGCCAAACGGCTGCTGCCGGACGACGACAACAAGCCCTAGGGCGTGCATCAGCCCGAGAGATCAGTGCACAACATCAGACCGAACCGGGAACGCAGTCAATGCAGAGATTGCTGGCTGAGCGAAACGGCATCGGGTGCCACACTGCCACGTTCAATTTCTTCGTCGGTGGCATGCCGCACGTCGCTGATCACCAGATGATAACGAAGCGCAATGCCGGCCAAGGGATGATTTCCATCCAGCACCACTTTGTCTTCTGAAACACCCGTCACGGTCCAGATGGGCTGCGGCTCGTCGGGATCAACATCATCGTCCTCGGTCGGTACGCCTTCAAACTGCATGCCCACTTCCACCTCAGCCGGAAACCGGTCGCGGTCTTCTACCTGGATCAGCTCGGGGTCATACTCACCGAAGGCCTGCTCGGGCTCTACCTGCAGCCACACCTCTTCGTTGATGCGCTTGCCCTCAAGGGCATTTTCGATTGCGTCGAACACATCGCCGTATCCGCCATGCAGATACACCATGGGCTCGTTGACTTCCTGAATCAGTTCGCCCTGAGCGTCCCATACCTGGTAGCGAACCGTCACCACACGATTTTTTGCGACATCCATGCCCACCTCCAGACTGTTGACACGAGGGCATAAAGCCCATGACAAGCTACAATGATACTCCACTGTCGAGCCGATTCGACAGCGTTTGAGCACACAGAACCGACATGCAGCACGCTAAACCAGGCGCCCCGTCTGCGCCATCCCCCATATTGTCTCGCATCGCCGAAGAAGATGTCGAAACATTCATGAAAACCGACTGGCACCGCAACGCGCGCCTGTTTCGCAATGCGATTGCCGACTTCGAGCCCTTCTGCAGCATCGATGAATTGCTCGAACTGGCCAAAGATCCCGACGCAGAAACCCGGCTGATCGAGCAGACCGAAACCGGATGGTCGCTGACACATGGACCGCTGGACGAACTGCCCCCACGCTCACAGAAAAACTGGACCGTGCTGGTACAGGGACTGAACCTGATGCTGGACCCCGCCGCCCGCCTGCTGGACCGTTTCCGTTTCGTACCCGATGCCCGACTGGATGATCTGATGGTCAGTTTTGCCACCGATGGTGGCGGTGTGGGTCCGCACTTCGATTCTTACGATGTATTTCTTCTGCAGATGCATGGGCAACGACGCTGGCGCATCAGTGCGCAAACATCACTGGATCTGGTCGAGAACATGCCCCTGAAAATCTTGCGAGACTTCAAGCCCGAGCAGGAGTTTGTGCTTAATCCGGGCGACATGCTGTATCTGCCGCCGCGCTATGCACATGACGGGGTGGCCATCGGCGAATGCACGACCCTGTCCATCGGTTTCCGATCACCGACGGCTGCCGAGTTGCTGTCGAGCGTTTTTCAGCAACTCGCAGAGGATGTGCGCGAGAACACTGCGCTGCTTGCGCAACGTTTCGCAGATCCCCAACGCGGCGTGTGTCAACAGCCAGCGCTGTTGCCCGATGACATGGTGCAATGGGTCACCTCACATCTGCAGGGTTTCAAACCGGACATTCACAGTATCGAGAAAGGTTTGCTGCGCGAACGCACGGAACCCAAAGACAATGTGATATTCAATGCACCGATGCGTGCGCCAACGGGGCGTTCCGTCTTGCGAACCTTCACTACACGCGGCATCCGGTTGCACAAAGCCAGCCGTCTCATGACGGGCGAGCGTGGTTTCGCGATGAATGGAGAATGGTTTGAGCACTTTACACAAGACATCGACAAACGATGCCTGTCGATGCTGGCCCATGCGCGGATGCTCTCACCTCAAGATCTGGAGGGCTGCACACAGGACAGCGCATTCACATCATGGTGTCTGAGCATGATGGATGCAGGCTGGATTGAAAGCATGCCTGATTAAAAACTGCACGAAATACGCAATATTGCGTAAACGTTTTGCTTGCGCTTGCATTGCGAAGTCAACGAAGCCGGACAGAACGCGTTATAGGGAGTGCTCTGCATTTATCGGGCTGTTGTTTTAGAGTAAGTGCTCAGTCAATTTTACGGGTTGTCATTTTGAGAAAACTCGATCACTCGTTAAAATCTCCCCACGTTGTCAATGTATTGGGCTCTGTCCCGACAGCAAGCCATTTGTTTAACCGTAGTCAAAGGAAAATACCATGAAGAAGTCCCTCCTGATCGCTTCCATGCTCGCCATCGCCCTGGCCGCTTGTGGCAAGAAAGAAGAAGCTCCTGCTGCCGCTCCCGCAGCTGCTCCTGCTCCAGCCGCTGCACCAGCTGCTGACGCCAAGCCGGCTGAAGCTGCCCCTGCTGCTGCTCCTGCAGCCGCACCGGAAGCCAAGCCCGAAGAGAAGAAGTAATCTCTGGGGCCTTCAGGCTCACAAAAAAGCCGGCTTCGAGCCGGCTTTTTTTATGTCTGCATTTTTGCGGGGTGATGTCTCCACTACTCACCACATCCGTTCTCATGAACTTAAGCCTTGATCACAGCGTTCGCCAGTCCAATCCGGAATGCTGATCTGCAAAACAGAACTCACCCCCATACACTTGCAATGTGCCCAGCCAGCTCTCACGCACGCGCTCGGGACTGTTGGTGTTTTGGCTCAGATGCGCAGCCACCAGACACCGCAAGCTGTCCCGGTCAATGGCCGACAGAATGGCATGGGCTGCATCGTTGCTCAGATGACCATAGTCGCCCGAGATTCTGCGTTTCAGCGACCCCGGATAGTCAGATCTGTGCAGCATATCAGCATCGTGATTGCTCTCAAGAACAAGTGCATCACAACCGGAGAGCCTCTCGACAATGTGAGGCGTAGCCATTCCGCAGTCGGTCATGATGCCAAACCGATGACGGCCGTCGGTCACCACAAACTGTGCAGGCTCTGCCGCGTCGTGCGGTACTGTGAACGGCTGTATGTGCAGATCGCCGATACTCCAGGCCGTTTCCGGATTGAAGATACGAACCTTGCCCTCCTGCAGCCACGACACATCCACCAGGCGCGCCCGGACGCTGGCCATGAAGGTTCCCATGGTGGAATAAACGGGTGTGCCAAACTTGCGGGCAAACCGGAACACACCACCCACATGATCATCGTGTTCGTGCGTAACGAGCACACCTTGCAGGTCAGCAGGCGTCAGTCCGCGGGATGATAGACGTGCAACTGTCTCTCGCAGCGTGAAACCGCAATCGATCATGACACGCGTGGCCGTCACACTGCCCTGCGTACCCTCGGATTCGACGATCCACGCATTGCCCTCACTGCCACTGCCCAGGGCACAAAACCGCATCTTGTTGTGTTCCGTCAGTCAGGGGAGCGCTTTAACGCAACTCGCTCTCAAGCATCCCCAGCACTTTTTCCGCAGTGCCGGCCGATACAGGCTGGCCCTCGGCATTGAGCACGGTCACCTCAGTGCGGCCTTCGACCGGGGCTACACGGATGCGATAGCGACCTTCGACCCGACCCTCATCTGCAGGAATCGGTTTTGCATTCGCATCTTTTCCGAAGGACAGCAAGCGTGCGAAAAAGCCGGGCTTGCCATCATCTTTGGCCACCGGCTTGTCGCCACTTTCGCGGTATTGCACGAAATAAAGGCCTTTGGAGCGGTCGCGATCTTCAACCGTGAAACCCACACGGTCGAGCCCCAGCCCCACACGGCGCCAGGTCCGATCGAAGTTTTCTCGGACTTGCAATCTACGTTCATTACCGGCACGCACGATGCGGGCACGCGGATCCGTGGTCGCAGTTGCAGCGGTTGCGGCAGTTGCTGTAGTCGATGCAGCGGCAGCCTTGTTGTCGGCTACGCGTTTGTTTTCTTCACCGACAAAACGTGCCAGCAATTTGTTCAGAAACTCGGCTTCCAGTTCGGGATCGCTGGCGCGCGGTGTCCAGACAGTTCGGACCTGCGAACTGTCGGCATACACTTCACGCAGACCGCGATGCGAAATGTAGACTTCGGTGTTGCCATCAGCCCGTTCAATGCGGGTGCGATAACGGTCGAGTTCGTCTGACGAATACAGTCCGTCAAACACCTTCCCCACCAGTTTGCGAACGCCATCGAGCGGAATCTTGGCCCTGTTTTCAGCCCAATCGGTCTCCAGGATGCCAATCTCCGGTTTGTCTTCTTTCAGCACAAAGCCTGACTGCAACCAGAACTCGCGCACAATAGGCCACACCTGATCCGCAGGCCGGTTGACCACCAGCCAACGCTGGTTGCCACTGCGCTCGATGCGCGCCTCGGTACCTTGGGCCAGCACAGCCGGTCCGCTGTTACCGACAACACTGGTACCGGCTGCCAACCCGACGTTCATTCCCGACGCTGTTGCAACCCCTCGTGAACCCACATCCGGGACCACGAACCGCTCGTCTGCCGTCACGGACGTCAGATCCGGCGGAATGTCGAGGGGCTTGGACTGGGCAGTGGTCTTGTAGTCGATCTTGCCCTTTTGCGTTATCGCATCGTAACTGCCGCAAGCTGCAAGCAGGGAGAAACTGGAGGCGAGTGCGATGCGGCGAACGGTAAACAGCGGAGACATGGTGCTTTCGGTTCAGTAATGAATTGGCAAACGGGACAGTATCACAAACCCGGCAGCAAACCTGCCTGCTGCAGGGCGGACCTGACCAGCGGCTGATAAGCGGGCTCAAGCCCGACCAGTGGCAGACGAATGCCCGCTGGCATTTTACGCATTTCAGCCAGCGCCCATTTGACCGGAATCGGGTTGGCCTGACAGAACAGGTCCCTGTGCAAGGGCAGCAATGTCATGTTCAGCGCATTGGCTTCCCGCACCTTGCCCGCCATGGCCAGTGTGCACAACTGCGCCATCTGAGCGGGCGCCACGTTGGCTGTGACGGAGATATTGCCTTTGCCGCCCATCATCATGAGATGAACGGCAGTCGGATCGTCACCGCTGTAAACCGCAAAATCAGCTGGTGCACCACGGATCAACCAGGCACCCCGATGCAGGTCGCCAGTCGCGTCCTTGATACCGACGATGCCGGGAACCTGGGCCAATCGCAGCACCGTATCGTTGCTCATGTCGGCCACCGTGCGCCCCGGCACGTTGTACAGGATGACAGGCAGGTCAACCGATTCAGCCACCTTGCGAAAATGCTGGTACATGCCATCTAGCGTGGGCTTGTTGTAGTAGGGAACAACCTGCAACGTGGCATTGGCGCCTACCTTGCGCGCGTGCGCAGTCAGCTCGACTGCCTCGGTGGTGGAGTTACCGCCTGTGCCGGCGATCACCGGGATGCGACCTGCCGCCGTCTGAACGGCAACACGGATCAACTCACCGTGTTCTTCCACGTCCACCGTGGGCGATTCACCTGTGGTACCCACCGCCACAATGCCATGCGTACCCTGCGCTACGTGCCAGTTGATTAGCGATTTGTAACTGTCCCAGTCGATGGAACCGTCTTCAAACATGGGGGTGACCAGCGCGACCAGACTCCCGGTGATCATGGTGTTTCCTTTCTGGCAGAAAAAGACAGAAACAAGGACATAGAAATGGACAGGCAATGCGCGGATTGTAACGCATGCAGCGCCTGCACAACCGGCACGCCGGCGGCAGGCCGCACAGATCTGCCCGGTCGGTCAGGTATAACTCAGCCCCATGGCCTCACGCACATCTCGCATGGTCTCATGGGCCAGCTCGCGGGCTTTCTCGCAACCATCCGAAATCACGTTTCGCACCAGTGCGGGATCCTCAAGGTACTGTTGCGCGCGCTCGCGCATGGGCTTGAGTTCTGCGATCACCGCATCGATGATGGGCTGTTTGCACTCCAGACAGCCGATACCGGCGGATTTGCAACCAGCGCTGGCCCAGTCCTTCACGCTGTCATTGCTGTAGACCTCGTGCAACTGCCAGACGGGGCAACGAGCGGGGTCTCCCACATCAGTGCGGCGTACGCGGGACGGATCAGTGGGCATGCGGCGAATCTTGGTCGTGACGGACTCATCTGTTTCGCGCAGGGCAATCGTATTGTTGTAGCTCTTGGACATTTTCTGACCATCGAGCCCGGGCATGCGGGACGCCTCGGTCAGCAAGGCTTTGGGCTCAGCCAGAATGAGTTTGCGTCCGCCTTCCAGATAACCGAACAGGCGCTCGCGGTCACCCAGCGACAGCCCCTGCCAGTCATTGAGCATGGCCTGTGCCTGCTCCAGCGCCTGCTCGTCGCCCTGCTCCTGAAAACGGTCACGCAGGTCCAGATACAGTTTCATGCGCTTGGATCCGAGCTTCTTGGCTGCCTCCAGCGCCTTTTCCTCGAAACCGGTTTCGCGTCCGTAAATATGATTGAAGCGCCTTGCCACTTCGCGGGTCAGTTCAATGTGCGGCACCTGATCCTCACCCACAGGCACCTGACTGGCCCGATAGATCAGGATGTCAGCTGACTGCAGCAGCGGGTAGCCCAGAAAACCGTAGGTCGCCAGATCCTTGTCGGCCAGTTTTTCCTGCTGGTCTTTGTACGTCGGCACCCGCTCCAGCCAACCCAGGGGCGTGGACATGGACAGCAGCAGATGCAACTCCGCATGCTCGGGTACCCGGGACTGTATGAACAGCGTGGCTTGAGACGGATCGACGCCCGCAGCCAGCCAGTCCACCACCATGTCCCAGACGTTTTGTTCGATGACTTCGGGCGTTTCATAGTGAGTCGTCAGCGCGTGCCAGTCAGCCACAAAGAACAGGCAGGGAAATTCACTCTGCAGTTTCACCCAGTTTTTCAGGACACCGTGGTAATGCCCCAGATGAAGACTGCCGGTGGGTCGCATGCCGGACAGAACGCGCTCAGAAAACATGTAAAACACTCACAGGTTGAACAGCAATTGGATGAAGGCCATCAGCAGGACCACAAAGGGCGTGAGGATGGCTGGCAAAATATTGAAAACCATCAGCATCAGCAGGATGGGCATGCCAAAACGTTCGGTGTTGCCGTAGGCCATGGCCAAGCGGTTGGGCAACACGCTGAAAAGCATGCGCCCGCCATCCAGTGGCAACAACGGCAGCAGATTGAGCACGGCCAGCAGCACATTGCTCAAAATGCCGATACGAGCCATTTCAGCCATGAAACTGTCCGCAGGGCCTGAGAGCATGTAAAACTTGGCCAATGCGCCCCACATCAAGGCCATGATCAGGTTGGCAGCCGGCCCTGCGAAGGCCACCCAGCGCATGTCCTGCTTGGGCCGGTACAGACGGGAAAAGTCCACCGGCACGGGTTTGGCCCAGCCAAACAGCAAGGGCGGCGCACCGGCCAGTTTGGCCAGCAGCAGCAGGGAGAGCGGCAAAATCACGGTACCGACAGCGTCGATGTGCTTGATCGGATTCAGGGTGATGCGACCGGCGCGCTTGGCGGTGGGATCGCCGAGCAGGAGCGCCACGTAGCCATGTGCTGCTTCGTGCAGGGTGATGGCCAGCACCACCGGAATGGCGTAGAGGGCGATGTTGCTCAGCAGGTCGGAGTCCATGGCATCCATTGTAGCAAGAGCGGCGGAGCGACAACGGACGCACAAGACGCACCGCACGCCCGAGACAGTCGCCACCCCCGCGCGGCCTCCTCAAAAAATCACATCTTGAATATTGCCATACAGACGGATCAGATGCGGTCCGTCGGCTCTATGTCAAACGGTTCGAGCGCGCCAGTCAGCGGCCCCGCCCCCTGTCGCACCACCACCGGTGCATCGCCAGTCCAGTCAATGACGGTAGTCGGATGCAGACCGCAATCGCCGCCGTCGGAAATGACCAGCGCCACCTGATGCTCCAGCGCATCACGAACCGCATGCGGATCGCCCATCGGCTGTTCATCATCGGGCAACTGCAGCGAGGTTGCAATCAGCGGCTCGCCTAATTCGGCCAGCAAAGCCTGCGTAATCGCATGATCGGGCACCCGGATGCCAATGGTCTTTTTACTGGGATGGGAGACGCGTCGCGGCACTTCACGACTGGCCTCCAGAATGAAAGTGTAAGGCCCCGGCCACACCGACTTGAGCAGTCGGTATTGCGCATTGTCCACCTTGGCATAGTTTGAAAGATGCGTGAGGTCGCGGCACAGCAAAGCCAGATGCTGCCGCTCGTCCAACTGACGGATGCGCCGGATGCGATCAACCGCATTTTTGTCGTCCAGATGGCAGACCAATGCATAGCAGGAGTCGGTGGGCAATGCCACCACAGCACCCTGCCTGAGCATGTCAGCCGCCTGCCTGATCAGGCGCTGCTGAGGGTTATCGGGATGAATTTCAAAAAACTGCGCCATGATCTTTCATTCAACGGTTCAAGCACTGCCTGTAGACATCTTCCAATCGCTCCAGACAGGCACACAAGCATCCGGTAACGGCGGCAGTGTACCCAAAGCGACACGACTCTCGTCAGGACCATGAAAATCGCTGCCACGCGATGCTTTCAGATCGTACTGCAATGCGATGCGCGCAAAGCGGATGTACTGGTCGGTGGTGTGACTGCCTGTCACCACTTCCAGCGCGCCGCCACCGAGCGCTTTGAACTCTTCCAGAAGGGCATGCATCAGCAGGTCATTGAGCCGATACCGCCCGGGGTGAGCAATGACCGCCTGCCCGCCTGCAGCCCTTATCCATGAGACTGCCTGCGTAAGCGTCGCCCATCTGTGCGGAACATAACCGGGCTTGCCCGACACCAGATAGCGCTGAAACACATCACCCACCGTTTCGCACACGCCCTGCTCCACCAGAAAGCGGGCAAAGTGCGTACGCCCCACCAACCCTGGATTGGCCGCATACCGCAAAGCGCCTTCATAAGCCCCCGCGATACCCGCCTTGGCCAACTCAGCGCCCATCTCCACCGCTCGGTGGTCACGCCCTGCCCTGACAGACTGCAAACCTTCTTGAAGCACGGGGTGGGTCTCATCAATCCCCAATCCTACAATGTGCAGGGTTTCATTGGCCCAGGTGACAGAAATTTCTACACCAGCCACGAAGTCGATGCCCAAGGACGAACAGGCTGCCCGGGCACGGGAGATACCACCGACTTCATCATGGTCTGTGAGCGACCACAAAGCGACTCCGTTGGCCGCAGCAGCGGCGGCCAGTTCTTCGGGTGACCAGCGCCCGTCTGACTCGCTGGAATGACAATGCAGATCTGCATTGAGTCGGGTTGGGTCAGGGTAATACTGCATATCGGCATTTTAACAGTTATGCCCCGCACTAACCTACAATGGCGCCCCCGCAACACCAGCGGAAGTGACCAGCGCATCCAGTTCCGCCTCCTCAAACCCCGCCTGACGGCGAGCTTCCAGGTTGAACGGACCTTTCAGACGCGGCGCACGGTACTGCCTCGACAGGCTTGCATAGACTGCAATCGGATCCAGCCCCCTCTGTCGGCACAGATGGCGGAACCAGTGATTGCCCACCCGCACATGGCCGATTTCATCACGCAGGATGATGTCCAGAATACCGGCTGCCATGGTGTCGCCGGCTGACTGCAGTTTTTTGCGGATGGGTGGAGACGCATCCAGACCCCTGGCCTCAAGGGTGCGCGGCACCAGCGCCAACCGCGCCAGCGCATCGTCTGCCGTACGCTCAGCCATCTCCCACAGCCCGTTGTGGGCCGGAAAATCGCCATAGGCGTATCCAAGCGTCTTCAGGTGATCCCGCAGCAGCGTGAAATGAAAGGCTTCCTCGGCGGCGACCCTCAACCAGTCGCGGTAATACTCATCCGGCAAACCGTCAAAGCGCCAGATGGCGTCCAGCGCAAGATTGATGGCATTGAATTCAATATGCGCCAGCGCATGCAAAAGTCCGGCACGGCCTGCAACGGTGTTGGGGCTGCGGTGCGCCAACTCGTCCGGACCTACCAACCCAGGGCGGGGCGGACGCCCCGGCAGGACAAGACCTGAGGTGTCCGGGGCTGCCGTCTCAATGGTCAACGTATCCCCTTGGTGCAACTCATTGACCCTGCGAACTTTCTCGTCTGCGTCCGCGCATGCCAGTGCCGCCAGAGCCAGCCGTCTCAACATGAAAAAACCCACCGAAAGCTTTTGCAACAAAACGGTAGAATACCGGATTGACGCCTGTCGGCGCGCATCACGGATCTACAGCTCCATGGCCATCTATCAACTCGCAGACCATACCCCACAGATCGACGACTCTGCCTATGTGGCCGAACAGGCCAGCATCATAGGCAAGGTGGTGTTGGGCAAAGACACATCCGTTTGGGACTTTGCGGCACTGCGCGGCGACAACGAGACCATCACCATCTGCGACGGCGCCAACGTTCAGGAAGGCGCTGTGCTGCACACCGACCCGGGATGCCCGCTGACCGTAGGCAAAAACGCCACCGTGGGCCATCAGGCCATGCTGCACGGATGCACCATCGGCGACGGCGCACTGGTCGGCATACAGGCGGTTGTGTTGAACCGCGCCGTCATCGGCGAAGAGTCTCTGGTCGGAGCGGGCGCGCTGGTAACCGAGGGCAAGGTATTTCCGCCCCGCTCTCTCATTCTGGGCAGTCCGGCCAAGTTGGTTCGCACCCTCACCGACGAAGATCTTTTCCGTGTGCGTGCGGGTGCGGCCATCTATGTCGAAAAAGCCAAATTGTTCAAAAAATCCCTCAAGCGTATCGGTTAAGTTTCATGTCCCACCCCACGTCATGTGAGTTGCGCACGCTGCTGTTCACCGAACAACCCGCCCGCGCACAGGTCGTACGTCTGCAAGCCACCTGGCAGCGTATCATCGGGGGTCATCCCTACCCGCCCATCGTACAGCGCATGTTGGGGGAACTGGTGGCAGCCAGCACGCTGCTGTCGGCGAGCCTCAAATTCAACGGATCGCTGGTGCTTCAACTCAAAGGCGACGGCCCCATCCGTTTACTGGTGGCGGAATGCTCCAGCGAACTGGGCATCCGTGCTACAGCCATGTTCGACCCTGCCCACCGATTCGACGACACCGCATCTTTCAATGCCATGGTCAACGCAACGGGTCAGGGCCGGTTTGTGATGATTCTCGACCCGCGCGACCGTCTGCCCGGTCAACAACCGTATCAGGGCATCATCGGCCTGGAGGGCGACAACCTGTCACAGACCATCGAGAACTACATGCAGCAGTCAGAGCAGTTGCAGACCCGTCTGTGGCTGGACACCGATGCATCCTGCGCATCTGGCCTACTGCTGCAGCAGATGCCGGGCGACGGTGGCATCCTGTCGGCAAAGCCCTCGAGCGAACTGTCCCCCGGCGACCTGGCTGAGCACTGGATGCGATTGGTCACGCTCAGCGACACGCTCAAGCCGGGCGAACTGCTCGCGCATGAGCCCGCCACCATTGCCCACCGTTTGTTCTGGCAGGAGCCGCATCAGACGCTGGCTGTACGACAGCCTGTTTTTCATTGCACCTGTTCGCGTGACAAAGTCGCCCGCATGCTGCGCTCACTGGGCGAAGCGGAAGTCATGGATACGCTGAAGGATCAGGGCAAAATTGAAGTGAACTGCGATTATTGCAACACTGCCTACGCCTTTGATGCGGTCGATTGCAAAGCGTTGTTCGTTCCAGGCAGCAGCGATTTTCAAACCGTAAAGCAGGCTTCAGAAAAAAGCAGTGCGAAAGAACAAAGTGCAGAAGACGATGGGTTCAACGGGCCAGATGATCCCGCCACACCGTCAGGAACGCTGCATTGAAACTTGTCGATCAGGGTTTACTGCCGGGCGTTGGAGCAGGTGGCGCATCGGCGCCGACAACCGGGGACACCAACTGCACATAGACTTCGTCGTTGCCTATCATGCCCAGTTCATAGCGGGCACGCTCTTCAATGGCATCCAGACCATCCCGCAGACTTGACACCTCGCTGCGCAACTTTTGATTGCGCAAGCGAAGGTCTTCATTCAACGCATTCTGTCCGTTCAGTTCAGTCTCAAGTTCGCGCACGCGCAGCCAGCCGCCTTTACCGAACCACAACGGCCACTGAATACCCACCAGCATGAACAGCAACACCAGCGTGATTGCGCGTTTATTCACGAACCTGCAACCCTGTCAGACAGAAACAGCGCTTACTTGCGCAGGTTATAGAAAGCCTTGGCACCAGGGTAATACGCCACGTCGCCCAGATCC
>SXZD01000294.1 GCA_005788065.1 Burkholderiales bacterium | reverse complement strand
CGGCGATGAATTCGCCCTTGCCGTTGCGGTTGACGAATGCGGTGGCCTTGAAGGGTTGTACCTGAGTGTTGATAACGTTCATGATTAACTTCCTTTATGGATGGGTTTGTTTCAATAGCAAATTGCTCGAAACGGATTATGCCATAGCGGAAGTCAATTATTGAGATATCACCGATTGTATTTTCCAATGTGGGCGATAGGGAAACACCGCAACCAAAAGAAAAGGGGGCCCATACAGGCCCCCGTGACAGAGAATCGGATGTGTTGGCTGACTCAGAAGCGCAGGCCGATCTTGGCACTCAGCGAGGAGGTGGGGCCGGTCTTGTCGGCTTCGATGGCCATGTTCATTAGGCCAAAATTGAGGTTGGCACCGGCATACGCACGGAACAGACCTACATCTTCTTTGGTCAGACCGGCGACACCGTTGGGTGTAGCGGTGGTCCAGACATGGCCGACGCCGGCATAGGGCGTGAACATCAACAGGCCTTTGGAGATGGTCAGTTCGACCGACTTGTTGCCCAGGTCCAAGCGGTCTACGCCATTGACCTTGGTGTAGGCCGCACGCAGGCCGACAGCCGGTACCGCCACATTGCCCTTGATCAGGGCATACCGCAGCTCGCCGCCCACGGTCGACACATTGGTGTTGCTGTTACTGGCCACGAAGCCGACGTCCACACCGAAGGGCAGGCCTTTGTGTACCTGCAGCTTGGTCTGGGTAAAGTAATCGGGCGAGCTGGCGCCTGTGGCTCGGGCCCATGCAGCCTTATCGTTGATGCGGGTGGTGGTGACACCGACGCCCACATCAAAGCCGGTAATGCCCTGTGACTCGGCCGGAATGATGCCCTTGTAGCTGGTGGCTGCGCCCAGTGTTTCGGTCAATGCACGAAAACTGGCCTGCGAGTTGGCCAGATTGTTGATGCGCAGGTCATCCGCGTGGGCTGGCAGACTGGCAGCCAAGAGACTGGCTGCGGCGATGCACAGGAAACGGGCGGGGGACAGTGGCAGATGACTGCCCGATTTCCAGGATGTGTTTTTCATGTTTTCTCTTGCTTTTGATGAAGGCTAGAACGGATGTTGGATGCGGGGATGTTACCACGCGCCCATGGGGTCGATTCTTGTATCCGTCGCTGTCAAACCATACTTTCTATGAATCGTCTGGCTTTTTGAAGGGCTTTGCTAAGACATTTTCCTTCTGCGCACAGCGTCCATGTGTCGTCGTCCTTTTCCCTGATCTCGATAATCAGTGAGACATCTGTCTCGACTGTTCGTCGTGATTTGCGGATGCGGTAGTGAACTTCGCTGCCATCCGGTCTGCGAAAGCACTGGTTGCGCTTGGCAAATAGACGTTGCTGCTGCTTTTCCTGCATCAGAAAGATATAGCCGTCGACGGTCAGCGACCAGACAGAGTCCTCGATGGTGCGTATGCCGCTCGTTCCGTCTGCCGTATAGGCAATCCGTTTGATCAGACAGGGATCATGACGCTGAAACTGCATCAGGTCTTGTGCCATCTGGCGCACCGATTGATCAGGGCAATCGCTGTTGCGAACATCTCTCAGTGTGCGACTGTGTCCTTGCTCGAATGCACTGAGCAGGCGAAATTGGTCGGCGGTAAGTTGCATGTCGTTCAAGTGTCTGTTGCGTACTTGACCTGCATTATGCGGGTGTTATCACCCAAAGGCGTGTGGTGTGTTTGCTCTAATCGGGTCTTATTTTACGCAAACAGTCCGTTTGCGCTTTTTTGTTGTATTAATGCGACCGGGCATCCCCGTCCGGTTCACACACCCGCCCAATCCGGGTTGCACATCTGTATCCACGCCCTTGCGTAGCCGCGCAGAAACTTGTCTTTCTTAACCGCAATGCGTGTGTGGTTGGCGCCGAACAAAGGTGGTGTCTGCAGCAATTGCAATCCCGTATCGCGTTGCGCGTCAAATGCCATGGGTGCGATCAGTCCGATTCCCAGGCCCAGTTCCACGTATGCCTTGATGACATCCGCATCCAGCGCAGACAGCACGATGTGCGGCGTGAGTCCTGCTTTCCGGAAACTCTCGTCTATCATGGTGCGACCGGTGTAGCCGGCCTGATAGGTAATGATGGGATACGGTGCGATGTCAGCCAGCGTGATCTGGGAGCGCGACAGCAGCGCATGTCCATCCGGCACGATGACGGCATGGTGCCAATCGTAGAACGGGTAGCTTTCAAGGTCTTCCACATCGGCAAGGCCTTCAGTGGCAATACCGATATCGGCCTCACCATTGACCAGCATGCGTGCGATCTCGGCCGGACTACCCTGATGCAGCACCAGTTCAACCTGCGGAAACGCCTGCTTGAATTGTGCCACAACCCGTGTGAGCGCGTAGCGGGCTTGCGTATGCGTAGTGGCCACCACCAAGTGTCCGCTGTCCTGCTGGGCAAAATGATCTGCCACGCGACGGATGTTTTGCAGGTCTTCCAGAATGCGGTCTGCATATTCGCGCACGGCTTGACCCGGTTCAGTCAAGCCCAATATGCGCTTGCCCTTGCGCTCGAACAGTTCGATGCCCAGTTCGTCTTCCAGATCCTTGATGTGCTTGCTCACACCCGACTGGGACGTGAACAGTGCGCTTGCCACATCCGTGAAGTTGTAGTTGTGCCGCGCCGCCTCCTGCAGGATGCGCAATTGCTGGATGTTCACGCAGCCACTCCGTCAACATGCAGACCTGATGCTGGTTCCGGGCCTTCTTCATGGTTGAGGAACCAGCGCACAAACTCACTGGCCGGGTGCTTGCGGATCTCGTCCGGAGAACCGATCTGCTCCACCTTGCCGTGGTTCATCAGGACGATGCGGTCGGCCACTTCCATGGCCTCGTCCTGGTCGTGGGTCACAAAAATACTGGTGATACCCAGTTCATCATGCAGACGGCGCAGCCATGCACGCAGTTCCTTTCTGACTTTGGCATCCAGAGCGCCAAACGGTTCGTCCAGCAGCAACACGCGAGGCTCCACGGCCAGCGCACGCGCCAACGCAATGCGCTGCCTCTGACCGCCGGACAACTGTGCCGGGAAGCGGTCTGCCAACCCGTCCAATTGCACCAGTGACAACAGTTCGTGCACGCGTTTGGCAATATCTGCCTCCGACGGACGTTGCGACTTGGGTTTGCAACGCAGACCGAAAGCCACGTTTT
>SXZD01000029.1 GCA_005788065.1 Burkholderiales bacterium | reverse complement strand
TGAAGGTGCCGGGGCGCTCGGCCACAAACTCGTACACAAAGGTCTTTCCAGCGGGGATAGCTGGTTGGGTCAAACCGGCCACGCCATCCATCCCAGCTGGCAGGCGCTGGCCATGCCAGTGGATGCTGGTCTCTTCCGGCAGTCGATTGGTGACGAAGATGCGGACGCGGTCGCCTTCCACCACTTCGATGGTGGGACCGGGGGACTGACCGTTGTAACCCCACAGGTGCGCCTTGAAGCCCGGCGCCATTTCGCGCACCACCGGTTCTGCCACCAGGTGAAACTCTTTGACGCCATTGCGCATGCGCCAGGGCAGTGTCCAGCCGTTGAGTGTGACAACAGGGTTGTAGGGGCGGCCTGTTTCAGGTGTGAGGGGTGCTTGCGTGTCGGCGCTGGTCTGCACCACGGCTTCGGGTATGGCGGCCAGTGCAACCGGGCTGACAGCGGTTGCCGCCAGTGTGGAGGCGCCCACGCTTGCACCCATTGCGGCACTCGCTATTCCCATGCGTTTGAGGAATTGTCGGCGGTCGTTGTTGCTCATCTGTGAAGCTTCCAAAAATCTGCATCGCGTTGTTCAACGGATGATGACAAGGTAAACGGTGCGGTGGGCGTTTGGGGTTTGCCTGAACAGTGGGTGCCGGCGTAGGCGTGAGCACATTCAACCGAGCCCATGTTCTTCATCGGGTGGACCATGTATCAATGACCTCCCGCATGCGGTGCACTGGCAGTGGGAGCTGCTGCCTCTGGCGCAGCACCAGCGCCGTGCGGAGACGCACCGGCAGCACCGTGGGGCAAACCGCCCACTGCGAGACCCACCACAGGCCGACCCAAGAGGGCCATGGAGAGATCCGAGTCGGCCATCCAGTAGTCGCGCAGCAAGTCGATGTACGTTGACACACTGGTTATCTGCGCCCGACTCTCTGCCAGCAGTTCAAACACGCTGCCGATCATGCCGTTGTAGCGCAGCAGTGTTTCGTCCGTGATACGCCGCCGCAGTGGCACGGCATTATCGCGCTGCCGCTTGGCCAATTCCCATTGCGTGCGCCATGCATCCAGTGCCAATTGCAGGTCGCCGTCGGCTTCCAGCACGGTAGCTTTCACGCGCATCAGGGATCGTTGATAGGCCGCCTGTGCGCGGGCCACGCGCGCGTCGCCGCTGTCAAACAGCGGCAGGGTCAGGCCGATGTCGACACCGTATTTTTTCTCGCCGGCCGGGCCCGTTTCACGCTCAAATCCCAGTTCTGTCAGCGTAATGAAGCGGCTGACCTTTGTCAGCCCCAGCAGGTCGGCGGTGCGCAGCGCATCCTGTTGCGCAGCCTGAACATCGAGCCGCTGGTTAAGCCCTGCGCGTCTGATGTCACTCTCGTCGCGCAACTGGTCGGGCAGGGCTGGCAGCGTGTCGGGCAATTTCAATGTTGTGATGTCGCTGGGCAAACCTAGCAGGCGAAGCAAACGGATACGTGTGGACGTTTCCTGTTGCCGCGCACGGGTCAGCGCTTGCTGTGCATCAACGGCAAAGGCCTGTTCGCGGGCACGCGACAGCGGGTTGTAATTGCCGGCTTGCTCCAATCGCCGAGCCAGTTCGGCTGCGGCATCGGCGGTGTCTTTGACCTGCAGGGCATAGTTAAGCTTTTGCCGTGCGGCCACGGCTTCATAAAACGCACGACGCGTACGGTTGGCGGTGGAGGCTGCTTCATGCAGGGTGAGCACGCGCGTCTGTTCAAAGCGCTTGGCCTCGATGCTGCGCAATTGCGGATAAAAAATGAGGCGCGCCAGATTGAAGTGCAGACCGCGCTCAATGTCCAGCCCGTCAGCTGTACGCGTACGCAAAAAGCTGAAACCCGGATTGGGCAGTCGGCGGGCCTGTTCCAGGTCGGCAAGCCCGATGCCCAACTCGGCCA
The DNA here is from genome assembly GCA_005788065.1 of Burkholderiales bacterium. Taxonomy (GTDB): domain Bacteria; phylum Pseudomonadota; class Gammaproteobacteria; order Burkholderiales; family Burkholderiaceae_B; genus SXZD01. Next base: position 13,885 of record SXZD01000029.1, on the reverse strand, counting down.
GACGCATCTGCAGTTGCGGGTTGTTGATAAGCGCAACGTCAACGGCGCGCTCTGCGCTCAGTGGCTGCGCGAGCAGTTCGGCTACGCGGCGTGCGGATTCATCCTGCTGCTCGGGCGTCTGTTGCCATGACACGTCGCGGAAAGGTGCGTTTGCTGTGGAGGCGTTGGTACCGGATGTGTTGGAGCCGGATGTGTCGGCATTGGGGCCCGGTAACTGCAAAACCGGATACGGAGGCAGCCCGGTACAGCCGGTGGTTAGCAGAATGAGGGCAAAGACCAGGGGTTTGAGGCCCCGTTGCGCAGGGAGGTGTTTCATCTGAATCTTGTGCTGTGCAGTGTTGGGCGCGATGGTGCTTGGAGCGCCTTGAACATCAAAGGTTCAGTGTAGCAGGGTGGGGCTGTGCGTTGATCAGGGATAGCCCCAAGTGGGTTTCAGGGACAGATGTCGATTATTTGTGCGCTGCGTCATCAGAAAGAGTGATGCCTTTTGGTGTTGAATTGTTGATCGCGATCCAAATGGTTTAACGTTCGGCTCCTTTATCTGAACGGAGCATCAAGCTTGCTAACGACTCGCAATACTATTATCATGCATAAGCAGTGTTAGGCTCAAACGATGCCCATCACGTCGTTTGACTGCCGGGACACACAATCTCTTTTTCACGGACGCAGGGTTCCTCGTTTCCGTAACATTGAAGCCATTGCGATGCGAAAGCTTGCCATGCTGAACCGCGTGCGTCGGGTGGAGGAGTTAAAAATACCCCCCGGTAATCGGCTTGAGGCATTGAGAGGCGATCGGGACGGGCAGTGGAGTATCCGCATCAATGAACAGTGGCGACTGTGCTTTCGTTTTCTGGATGGAAATGCATTTTGTGTCGAGATCGTTGACTATCACTAGGAGTGTGTCGTGCGTCGCGTAAAATATCCCGCTCCCGGCGAAATTTTGCAGGAAGAGTTCTTGAAGCCCTTGGGGATCACGGCTTATCGCCTGTCCAAAGACATCGGTGTTCCGCAAATCCGTATCAGCGAAATCATTGCCGGTAAACGATCCATTACGGTCGATACGGGTTTGCGTCTCGCCCGTTACTTCGGTATGAACGACGATTTCTGGACGGGTTTACAACTTGATCATGATGCGTCAATTGCCAAGATTGAGTTGGCCTCGGTATTGAAGTCCATCAAACCTTACAAGGCACACAACCCCGCTTGCGATTGAAGTACGCAACCGGGATCATGTGCATCGCGCCACCCGCAGCGTATCACCGCTTGCGAATCAGTCCATCGTCAATCAACTGCGTCATCATGGCCGACAGCGTTTCTCGCATGGGACGGTACTTCAGACCGAGTTGCTGGCGTGAACGCGTGTTGTCCAGTTCCAGGTGATAGCCCACATTCTTTGAAATGAAATCGCGCGTCACCCCCGATGTCCACGGACCAACCACCCACACCACTGCTTTGGGCACGGTGCTTTTGGGCAACGGGTACTGCGGAAAGTCCTGACGCAAGATGCTCGCCATATCCAACAGGCTGTACGTGGCTTCGTTGGTGATGTAGCGATCCAGCACTTCGGTTTTTTCTGCGGCCAGCACGTGCGCATGTGCCACATCGCGCACGTCGACCAAACCGAATTCCAGTTTGGGTACGCCGGTTCGCATTTTGCCGCGACCCATGTCCAGCATGGTAGAGATGCTGGTGGACTGGCTTTGCGTGGTAAGCGACGGACCCATCACCAGCGACGGGTTGATGCACGTCAGTTGCCAGCGGGGCTGCTTTTGCGCCTTGTGCATTTTCCAGGCTTCCCGCTCTGCAGCCACCTTGGAATACGAATAGGGCTGATGGTCGACGGAACTGGTTTCATTCCAGTTGGCTTCGGTCAGACGGTTGCCGGGAAGTGATGCGGCATCGCAATTGTCGCCAAAGATGCTGGCCACTGAGCTGGTAAGTACCACGCGCTTTACAGACTCTGTACGCTCAACGGCCTTGAGCACGTTGCGCGTACCTTCAACCGCCGGGCGAACCAAGGCTTCGTTCGCATCGGTAAATCCAGTGATCACAAACGGGGAGGCCGTGTGAATCACCACTTCGCAGCCCTGTACTGCTTCATCAAAGCTGCCTTCGGTGAGCAGGTCTGCCTTGAACAATTTGAGCGTACCCGGCGCATCGGCTGCTGCCTTTTTCAGGTGGGCCACCGAGGAAGCCTTGCCCGGATCGCGCACCGTGGCGTGTACCGTGCGCCCCTGTTCAAGCAGTTCTTTGACGATCCAGCTGGCAATGTAGCCGGATGCCCCGGTGACTGCGATGGGGGCTTGCGGGTTGGGTGTGAAGGACATGGTGTCTCCGTGAATTTATCTTCTTGATGTCACGGAGGCGATGATAGCAGCGCCTGTCGTTTTACGGCACCCGGGGCGCAGGTGCATACGGTATGCCAGGAATGCCCTGAATGCCGGGTGGCTGACACACCACGCCATTGGGATAGTCGCCGGGCGGCACCACACAGGCACCCGGTGTTGCACCATAGGCTGGCGCGGGCACGATCACCACCGGCGCTGCGCCATAGACCACGGTGGATGAGGGGTACACATACTCGATCGGTCTTACACCGCGGTAATTGTGATGGTGATGGTGTTGCCGGTGATACCCGTAAGCGCCATCGTCGTCATAAATGCCACGCCTTACATGAGTTTCATAGCCTCCATGGCCGCCGCCATAGGCCCTGTAGCCACCCCCATACACCCCATGACCACCGTGATGCCCGTAGCTGCCTAACTGGTTGTCGATGATGGTGCCGTTGCGCCTGCCATAGTCTGGCCCGGAAAGTCGGTCGCCGATGACTGCACCGATGGCTGCACTGGCAATGCGGCCGTTGCCTTTGCCGAACTGTGAGCCGACGGCGCCGCCGACAATGGCGCCGATGACATCGGCGCGGGCGGGAAGGGCTGCCATGCTGAGTACGATGGTACCGGCGGCCAGCAAGGCTGCGCGGATGTGGCGGGCTTTTGCTGGGCGTGGATAGGCGCTTTCAGTGGATGGGTGAGCGGTGCGGCATTCAGACGGGAGCATGACAGTCTCCGGAAACTCTGCACCAACCAGACCGGGCGGTGCGTGCGTACGGGGTTCTGCGCCCGTACCTGAATAACGTATCAGACGCGTTCAGGTTGACGGGCTTCCCCGTTTGATCGGACTCCAATCAGTGCGACAATAAGCCTCTGTTCACCTATCGGGGCATGCATGCACGGTTTTCTGCAAAACCTGCTCACCGTAATACGGGTAGATTGGCAACTCATACAGACCCACCGCAAACTGCGCTGGTCGATTGTTGGTGTGTGCTTCATTCCAGCGCTTTATGCCTTCATCAATCTGGCGAGCCTCTGGGACCCCGAGTCCAATACAAACCAGTTGCCCGCCATCATCGTCAATCATGACCTGGGTGCGATCTACGCCGGGCAGTCCGTGTCAGTGGGTGCGGCATTGTCAGACAAATTGCAGACTGCAGAGCGGTTTGCATACAGCCAGCGAAGGTGGAGGACAACTGGTCCAGGGCCTGGCGCGAGCCAACGTATCGGGCAGGCAGCTCAGTGGGGGCTTTGCGCAGGTGCGCGATAACGGTTTGCGAATGTCGCAGGGCAGTCAGCGGGTGAGCGAGGGGGTGGTGCGCCTGACGCTGGGTGTCGAGAAAATCAGTGAAGGCGTTCACAGCATGTCGGCCCGCATTCCGCCGCCAGCAGATCTGGATGCTTTCAGTCTGGGTGTCACGCGACTGTCCCAGTCGACCTCGCAGTTGTCGACGGGGCTGGAGCAGTTGGATGCCGGTGCCGTGCGTTTGCAAAAAGGCCTGGGTGCGCTCGCGGACGGGTCACGCGACTTGGCCAGTGGCTTGAAAAAGCTCGACGATGCATTACCCACACAGTTGGATGTGCCCGACATCAATCCGGCAGCTTATGCCTCCACAGTGGTCACAGAGGTGCAGGTGGCAGCACCTGTGCCCAACAATGGTCATGCCTTCGCCAGCAATCTGGTACCGCTGTCCTTGTGGATGGGTGCGGTGATGACCGCATTCCTGTTTCATCTGCGCAAACTGCCGCACAGTCTCCAGATCATGGGTCCGTGGGTATTGGGTACCGGCAAGGTGTTCATCCCCTGCGTCATGGTATTTGCGCAGGTGTTGGTGATGCTGTTGATGCTGATTGCATTGCTCGACCTTCAGGTGGCGCATCCGGTGTTGCTGCTCATCACGCTTCTGACGAGTGCCGTTATTTTTGTCAGCATCGTGATGGCGCTTGTACTGTGGGCTGGCGATGTGGGCAAGGTACTGGGTGTTCTGTTTCTCATCCTGCAGTTTTCTGCGTCGGGTGCCTTGATACCGATACAGTTGACCAGCGGAGTGTTTCAGGCCCTGCATCCGTGGATGCCCTTCACATGGGTCATCAAGACCATCAAGATCGCCATGTCCGATGCGTATGACGGACACTGGCTGTCGCACTATGCCCGCATGCTGCTGACACTGGTGGTGCTGATGCCACTGTCTGCGTACACGGGCCGTTGGGTCTTCGTGCCAGACGATGCGTATGAACCGGCGCTGGATATCAGTTGAGCGGGTAGAGCGCGTTTTTAGACAGCACAGGTTCTGAAACCGGTGAACACATCATTGCGCTCCGGGCAGTAGGCTTGTCGGTAAGTGCCCCGCAAAAGCGAAGCGGCACTGGCAAATGATCCGCCGCGCGTCACCTTGTGGGTGCCGAACTGCAGGGTGGACATCAGCGGGTACATGTCGACTGAAAATCCGTCGTAGGGCAGAAAGGTTGTGGAGGTCCACTCCCACAGCGTGCCCATCATCTGTCGGCAAGCAAACGGGCTATCACCCTGCTCAAAAGCGGTCACCGCTTGCAGGGCCATGTGTGCGCAGTCCATGTCGGCATAACCAGCATGTCCGGCGTGCCATGGCAACACACGGGTCGTTTCAGTTCCTGCCTTGTTGGCCAGCGCGGCCACTTCCCACTCGATTTCCGTGGGCAGGCGGCGACCGGCAAAAGCGCACCATGCCATGGCTTCTCGATAGTTGACATGACGGACAGGGCGGTCGTGCTGCAGCGGAATCCATTGATCAAACACACGCTCCATCCAGCCATCTGGCGTCTGTTTCCAATACAGCGGATGTTTTTGTCCGGTCTGCTTCAGCCACCGTTGCCCGGCGCGTGACCACAACGCTGGATTGTCATATCCGCCAGCGTTGACGAAGTCCAGAAACTGTCCGTTGCTCACCAAGGTCTGCGAGATGCTGAACGAGTCGACATCCGTATCAAATCCCGGCTTTTCATTGTCGAAGCAGAAGTGTTCCCTGGCAAACTGCGGCGATTGTGAAGGCATGCCGATGCGGTAGCGTCCTGCCGGGATGTGGATATCGTTGCTGTCCCGTTCTGTTGCATGGGATGGCTCAGAGGCAGATTGTCCTGCCCACGGGGGCGGCGGGTACGCAAGTGTCTGACGGCACCAGGTCATCGACTCGGTGTGCATGTGCAGGTGGTGTATGCCGTAGCGATACAGGTAGAGATCGTTGTCTGTCAGTGGCTTTGACAGGATGCGCTGGCGAAGTCTGTGGTGTATTTCGTTGAAGTAGGCCAGCGTATCGTGGCGATCCGGAAACAGTCCGGGTTGCCAGCGATCTTCATGCACCAGTTCAAAGGAATCCCAAATCTCATCCAGCGCCGGGTTGATGGAGGCCGCGCCGTCCAGCGGCTGGAACAGGAAGCGTTCGAAGAAAAAAGCTGCGTGTCCCAACTCCCAGACTGGCGGATTGATGCCGGGGTGAAGCGGTACGTTCAGCTGAGCGTCCGACAGGCTGCTCACCAAGGCAACGATGCGTTGGCAACTCGTATCCAGTTCGGCGAGCAAAGACGGTTGATTGTGCATGGCGTGGCCTGCAGTCTGTTTTTATGAATGCATTATGTCTGAACAGGCCGAACTTGGCTTGGCCTGTTCAGGCGTCGGGTGCTTGCGCGCGGTCAGCCTATCCACAGCAATGACTGGGACAGTGCGCCGGCATAGAACACGCTGACTGACACGGCTGCGGCGATGCGCTGCGGCAGTGGTTTGTAGCGACACTGTTGCCACATCCAGAGTGCGGCAAGTCCCAGCAGCATTTCCGGTATCAAGGGATAGAGGGCAAAGCCAGCAAGCTGTTTGACACCGACCGCATGCCACAGCGACATGGGTCTGGCGGCCCATTCCCACACCAGAAATGCTGTCAGACTGAAACCGCCCGTAAAAAGCCAAGGGCTGCGAACCGTGCCCGCAAACCAGCACACCTGCCATAACAGCATGATCCACATCCCGGTGAAATAGAGCGGTACCGCGCCGCCGATGCGCCAGATGCCGTGGTCGGGAAACACCAGCGTTTGCATGCGGACGACCAGCATCCAGTCGGCCAGCGGCAGGGTGGCCGACATGGGCAGCAAAAATGCCCACAAGGCCACCCAGTCGCGGTGCCCCCGCCAGTGCCCCACCAGAGGTAGCAGCATGTTGTAAGCCAGCGCCAGGGCGCTGACCGTCAGGCCCAGTCGACCGCCGGGGTTTGTAAGTGCCAGCGGGATGGCGAGCGCAAAAAACAGGGCATGAAAAACCAGCGCGTCCTGTACGCGGCGTTGCTTGATCCAGTTCATTGACGGACTCTTTTGTCGCTCGAAAAGTGAAAATGTATTAAAAACAGAATTCTACGGAGGATTATCATCCGTTTGTAAGTAAATGACCATACAGGCGTATAGTACGGGTTTGCGCATGCGCTTTATTCCAATAAAACCGTATCAGTCTGTCAGTGAGCACACCGATGTTGCCCTCAGAAAAACCGCAAAGTCCCCCCGTCAACTGGCCAGCTGCCATTACGCTGTGGGGCACCCTCATCGCAGCCCTCATCCTTGTTCCTGCTTACGCATGGTTCCACGACTTTTCTGCCGTGGCCTGGGCTTCGTTTGTCATTCTTGCCGGCTTGAACGGCATTTCAATCACGGCCGGCTACCACCGGCTGTGGGCTCATCAAACCTACAAGGCGCATCCGGTGGTGCGATTCGTGTTGCTGGTGTTCGGCACCATGGCCGTACAGAACAGCGTGTTTGCCTGGGCGTCAGGCCATCGCCGTCATCACCGGCATGTCGACAACGTGGATAATGATCCGTATTCAGCCAAGCGCGGTTTCTGGTTTTCCCACATGGGCTGGATGGTGAGGGACTATCCCTCCAATATCGAAGATTTTTCCAATATTCCCGATTTGGTGACAGATCCTATGCTGCAGTTCCAGCACCGGCACTATGCAGCGCTGGCGCTTGGCATCAATTTCGGTGTGCCTTTCCTTCTCGGTTATCTGGCGGGTGACCTCTGGGGCGTTGTGCTGCTCGGCGGGCTGGCGCGTCTGGTGTGGTCGCATCACACCACGTTCTTCATCAATTCGCTGGCGCATATTTGGGGGCGCCGTCCTTACACGGACGAGAACACGGCACGTGACAACGACATTCTCGCTTTCTTCACGTATGGCGAGGGCTATCACAACTACCACCACATTTTTCAGTTTGATTATCGCAACGGCATCCGCTGGTACCAGTTCGATCCGACCAAATGGTTGATTCGTGGACTGTCATTCGTCGGTCTGACAACGGATTTGAAGCGTGTGCCCGAGTTCAGGATTGAGAAAGCCCGTTTGCTCATGCAGTTCAAGTACGCGGAGCGCAAACTGGATACGAAGGGGCAGCCCTGCAGTGTCCGTATCGCTGAAATGAAGGCGCAGGTTGCCCGTGAATATGAGAACTTCACGCTGGCACTGCAGGAGTGGGCGAGGGTAAAAGAAGAGCAGTTCAACGCTGCAAAAGTGGCGCTGGAAGGTAGCGAAAAAATGAAAGCCTACCGCGCACAACTCGCTGCGATAGAGGCCGCGCTGAAAGCCCAGCGCAAGCGCCTGCAGGTCATGCTCGACAGCATGACACAGCAGCCCGCTTACTGAAACGTTGGTGGCAGTGTGGTGCGCCCGTCGCACCACATAGGTTGGCACATGCTCGCCGCTTGCTCAACGCGTACGCCGAACGCCGCGGGATGCGAATGCCTGTTCAATGGTCTGGTCGAGGTGCCTGAACATTTCCCCTGCCGGCAGCGTTGCCTGACCGTTTTCAACTTGCGCAATCGACTTAAGACCGCGGGCGATGAAATCGGCTTGCAGTTCGCGTGTGTGTACTGCGTTACGCACGGCGGTTTCTACAAACGAAGACAAGGACTCGCCTGGGCGCAGAACTCGCTCAATGTCGTTGCGCAGTTGGGGTTCTACGCGAAGGGGAGGCAGGTTGGCGGATTTCATGATGCCAGTGTATTGCGTTTGCGATGCAGTCTGCAAGGCTTTCTCTCCGTGGTGATTTGAACGCATGTGAGGCGTTCGCATTCAATCACAGAAATGCGGAGAGGGAGGGCAATGTGTGGGGTTTGCTCGCAGGGGTATCACCCCTTGTGACTATGCCGGTTCGAACAGACAAATCGGGGTATGGGTATGAATCCGAAATTCAGGTGACCAGGGTATCAAAGGCTTGACTGAAACAAAAGCCATCGGAGATACCCAGCATGTCAACGCACAGTCCCAGCCGGCGCTGGATCATCAAGGCCGGGATCTCCACACCGGTTGTCATGACAGCGGGTTGTCTGAGTCAGGGTGGCTCAGACAGCAGCGCAACAGCAAACAGAACCATGGCCTCTGGCCTGGAGCCAACACAGTTTCGCACGCCCAGGCAGATCGCCCCCCTTTTTCTGACCGATACAGAGTTCAAGACGCTCGAGGCTGTTGTAGACAGCATCGTACCGGCAGATGACAATCCGGGCGCCCGAGATGCGCAATGCGCCCGCGGGATACAACTTCTGCTTTCCGCTTTTTCGTTTTCACCCGCCATGATTTTCGCAGGAGGGCCGTTTTCCAACCGTGGCGGTCATACCAGCAACGATTTTGAGAAATTCATCGAGTTGGATCCCTACGAAGAGCTTGCATGGCGCATCAAGATCGAGGGTTCAAAAGGTATGCCTGCCCGCAGTTTCAATGGCTCAGTTGCAGGCTGGCAGACGATCTACCGCAATGGTTTGGCCGCATTGAATGCGTCGGCCGCACAAGTGCCTGGTGGCGGTCGCTTCGAACAGTTGCCCGCCCCGATGCAGCAACTGATTTTGCGGGATTCGCGTGACTCAGCCGTTACCGACATGTTGAATATCGCCACGCCGCAGGTATTGGAACTCATGTATGGCGCTCCCGAATATGGTGGCAACGCAGCGCTTGTTGGCTGGAAGTTCACCGATTATGAGGGTGACGTACAGCCGCGCGGCTATACCCGGCAACAGGTTGTCGAACCAGACAACCCCGGCGTCTTGGACATGCTGGGCTTGAGCCGCCGTCGCAGCGCAGATCAGCCAACTACTCAGGCCGGCAGATCAACCGGTGTGTCTGCTCAAACAGCACCCCCCCCACAGTCTGCTTTGCTTCCTGTCCCCACGCTGGAGGAAACGCTGCGCGGACAGAATGCTTTCCGTCAGTTGATCGCCATGACATCAGATGAGTTTGGCCTTGCGATGATGATCGATTCGCAAAGCAACCAGCAGCGCATCCGCCAGTTTGTGCAATCCAAGTTGCCCAACAAATCCGGAGGTCAATAATGGCCAAGACCGCTGTCATCATCGGAACGGGGCCTGCCGGAAGTGCAACTGCATGGGAGTTGTCGCGAAACGGCTGGGAAGTCGTCATGCTCGAGCGCGGACGCAACCTGAGACCGGGGCTGGGTGAAAAACCCGCCAGCCAGCTTGGAACTCTCTACGGGCACGATGAAATCAAGAGTCTGCGCGCTTTCGGATTTCCAGACCCTGTGCTCGAACCGATGACGGGTCGCACTCAGAGCGATTCACAGTCGGGCATGGAGCGAACAAAACAGGGTCTTGTAGTCAACATGGGGGCTGCAGTCGGCGGTACAGCGATGCACTACAACGCGAAGTTTCCACGATTCTGGAAGCAGGACTTTACGCAGTTGTCGGATCATGGCCCCGTTGCCGGCAGCAGCATGTCAGATTGGCCCATCCGCTATGAGGATCTGGCGTCCTTTTATGACGAGGTGGAGCATCAACTGGGCGTGCAGGGTGACAACAACCAAGTACCGGATTTCGTCAAGGCGCAGTCACCTCGCAGTCGTAACTACCCAATGCCGCCCAATCCGACAGGCTATGCAGCGCAATTGCTGGCCGCCGGTGCCCGTAATGTCGGGTATAACCCGTTTCCGTATCCTGCCGCGGTTAATTCGCGTGAATTCGACGGTCGTCCGGCATGCAACAGTTGTGGCCTGTGCTCCGGCTTCGGTTGCACGATCAACGCACGTAATGACGGTCTGACTGCATTTCTGAATCCTGCGATGCTGATGGGAAAAGTGCGTGTCATTGAGCGCGCACTGGCTTATCGCATTGAAACATCGTCAGACGGGCGGCGTGCGGTTGCCGTGCATTACTACGATGCGCAAGGCAAGTCGCAGAGCATCTCCGCACAGCATGTCATGTTGGCAGGCAGTCCCATACAGACAGCGCGCCTGCTCTTGCTGTCGGCCAATTCAAAACATCCCAAGGGTTTGGGAAACCGATCCGATCAGGTGGGTCGGAACATGATGTTTCACAATTTTATCATCGGTGGTGCATTGTTTGAACGCGACATCCAGAGTCTTCGCGGACAAAGCACAACTCTGGAAATCGATGATCTGGTCGGGCCATTCAAGGGGCCTGATGTGACTGCGCTTGGCGTGCCTTATATCAAGGGCGCATTGGTACAGTTGGGAAGCGGTCTGCCCATTCTCACCGAAGCCTACAATTATCTGGGCTTCGGATTGACTGGTCTGGCACACAAGGAAGCCATGAGAACGTCGTTCTTGCGTCTTCGCGTGGCGGGATTCCAGATGGTGGGTGAAGACCTTCCACAGTCCGGCAACCGGATTGATCTGGACCCTTCGGTCAAGGATTTCAGGGGGCTTCCGGCGGCACGCGTCACCTATGCACCGCATGCGCACGAGAAGGCGGCGGCACAGTATTTCAGTCCACGGCTTGAGGCGATGAGTCTTGCCGCACCCGGCGCAGTGGCTGCTGCTGTTCTGCCCAATCCGCTGTTGTCGGATGCGGCACCGACCACCTTCCACCAGGCAGGTACGACCCGAATGGGAAATGATGCCGACACATCTGTGACAGACAAGTTTGGACGTCTGCACGAGATGGATAACGTGCATGTAGTGGATGCTTCGACGTTTGTTACGTTCCCTGGTTTCAATCCGACACTGACGATTTTGGCAAACTCATTGCGAATCAGTCGCGCACTTGCACAAGGAGGACAATGAGATGTTGTCACCACGAAAGTTTTTTTCATTATGTGCGCAGCTTGTATCTGTCTTGACAGTCGCAGGCCTGCTGTCCGCGTGCGGCAATGATGGGGGCACAACGGCGGCAGGTGGAACTGCTGCACGAACCAGTGAGCAAGGGACTCAGGCTCCTTTCAAAATTCTGGTTTTCAGCAAGACAGCTGGATTCCGCCATTACTCGATTCCGATCGGTGTTGCCACCCTTCAGCAACTGGGATCAGCAAACGGATTCGAAGTCGTTGCCACTGAGGACGATAAGGTGTTCACCCCCGAGAACCTGAAGCAGTATGCGGCGGTGGTGTGGCTTAATACCACCGGCATCGTCTTGACCGACAACAGGCAACGCAAAGCGTTTGAAGACTACATGGCCGGTGGTGGCGGATTTGTTGGCATACACTCGGCGGCCGATACCGAATATGAGTGGAAATGGTATGAGACACTCGTTGGCGCACGCTTCAAGTGTCATCCTTTGCAGCAGACTGCGACCCTGATCAACGAAGCCGTCGACCATCCCAGCACGGCACACTTTGCGAAGTCTTTCACGACGTTTGATGAGTTCTACAGTTTCAATCGCAGTCCGCGCAAAGAAGTGAAGGTGCTTCTGTCCATTGACGAAGCGTCCTATATGCAAAATCCCAACACCAGCAATCTGCCTGATTCGCCAACCTTCCCGCAGGGTGTCAACGGTACGATGGGCGATCACCCGATGAGCTGGTGTCATCGCAACACCGGCGGTATCGCGTGGTATACGGCGCTGGGTCACGAGGGTACGCAGTATGCTTCTCCCGACTACCAACAGCACATACTCAACGGCGTCATGGTTGCGGCGGGACGCGTGCAGGCGAACTGTCAGTGAGCGAGGATTCAGACCGTCAAGAACCCACCATCAGCAAATCCTAACCCCGGTTCCAAATGGCAGTTCCGTGACCTCGGTGGAGTCATCGGAAAGCAGCCACAGCACCGGGTAGGGCGGGGACTGTTTCGGAAATTGCCCCAGCCCATCGGTTGCGTATACCAGCAAGGCGATTTCTCCCAAGGTATCTGCATTTGCTTTGACCCATTCGAAAACCGGCACAAAGGCTGTGCCTCCCCGTCCTTTGATGCTCATTTCACGTCCGAACATGTTCAGCGTGATGGACAGGCTTGGGCGACTGCGTACCGGAATGGGCGGATTGATTCGCCAGTCATAACCATGAGCGATCCTGCATCTGATCCATATGGTTTGATTTTCGTGAATTTCAGCCTTGTTGCTTCAGCCTTGTTGCTTCAGCCTTGTTGCTTCAGCCTTGTTGCTTCAGGCTTGTTGATTTGCGCCACATCTGTCCGCACCGCATCCACGTTGGAGTTGTCATGGAAAGACTTGAACGTTTCTACCGAATCGAATCCATGCTGCAAGACGGGCGGCATGTGCCGGTAGAGCGCTTTCTGAAAACAATGGAAGTGTCCATCTCCACCTTCAAGCGGGACCTGGAATACATGCGCAGCCGTTTTGGCATTCCGATTGAATGGAGCCCGGTTGAGGGTGGTTATTTTTTGAATGCACCGGCCGGAAAGACGTGGACATTGCCCGGCCTCTGGTTCAATGCGGATGAGGCTTTCGCGCTGCTGACGATGAAGAGCCTGCTGTCGGACCTGGAGCCCGGTTTGCTGGGTGACAAGGCTGAGCGCTTGCTCTCGCGGGTGGAAGAGGTGTTCAAGGACCAGGCTGGCACCAACGCCCAGTTGGAAAAGCGGGTCGTGCTGCGAAAGACGTCGGCCCGCAGTGCCAGACATGCCGATTTTCCGGTCATTGCAACTGGTCTGCTGCGTCGCAAGCGTCTGCGCATTGTTCATCACAACCGGGGCACGGGTGAGCGCACGGTGCGCGAGGTCTCGCCGCAGCGCATGGTCCATCACCGCGACAACTGGTATCTGGATGCGTGGTGCCACCTGCGTAACGCCCTTCGCAGTTTCGGTCTGGATGCGATCGAGACGGCAGCCCTGATTGACCAGAAAGCCAAGGACGTCAGTCTGAAAGAAGTTGCGCGCAGCATGGATGATACCTACGGCGTGTTCTCCAGTGGCCAGACGCAGTGGGCGGTGCTTTCATTCACGCCCAAGCGTGCGCAGTGGGTGGGCAGGGAAGTGTGGCATCCGAAACAGAACACATGGCGTGGGGAGGACGGCCGGCATTACATGCGGCTACCCTACAGCGATCCTCGGGAGTTGATCATGGATATCCTGCGGCATCTGCCGGACGTCAGGGTGGAGGAGCCGGCTGCCTTGCGCAAGGAAGTCCAGGAGCTGGTGAGCCATTGGTTGGCGGGGGAGGTTTGAGCAAACGGTCTTTTGAGTGCGATGCATTACGGAGGGATTGCTGGCTCTTCATCATTAACGGGGGACACCGACATTCATTAGACTTGTTTTTGCGAAGAAACATGTTTAATGGAGCAATGCCGATGTCCCCGATCGATTCTATCCTAGGGATCAATGGTTTAGTGGTGCAACGAGTTCAGCGG
>SXZD01000028.1 GCA_005788065.1 Burkholderiales bacterium | reverse complement strand
TCTTCCTTGGCCTCGTCGCAGCCCGCCACATCGGCAAATGTCACACTGTTGTTGGATTCATCCAGCAAACGCGCCCGTGATTTACCGAAACTGAAGGCACCACCACGACCACCGCCCTGCATCTGGCGCATGAAAAATACCCATACGCCGATGAGCAGCAGCATGGGGAACCAACTGACAAACAGGCTCATGAGAAGCGATGGCTCTTCTTCGGGCTTGGCACGGACCTGAACGCCGTACTTCATCAGGTCGCTGACCATCCAGATGTCACCGGGAGAAAACACGGTGAATTCACGATCGTCCACGGTCTTGCCGCGGATGGTGCGGCCGTCGATGGACACCTGCTTGATGCGGCCGGCCTGAGCCTCGTCCATGAACTGGCTGTAAACCATTTCAGCACCGCGCCCCTGACGGGCGTCGAACTGTTTGAATACCGTAAACAGCACCAAGGCAATGACGAGCCAAATGGCAGCTTTAGAAAATGCGTTGTTCAACGAAAGGTCTCCTGAAACACGGACCCGACAGCAAGCGGAGGGGTTTTCCTAAACAATATGGGGACTGTGCCACAAAAATCAATCGGCTGATTCCCTTAAGTCCCATGAAAACTTCCAATCAGAGGAATAGTCTACTCCTTAAGACCTCTTGCAACCAAGAAGGTTTCAGAGGATTTGTCCCGGCTGGCCTTGGGTTTGCAGGGTTTGACCGAGCGGAAATGCTTTTTGAACAGTTCAACGGTCTGGCTGTAGTTTGAACCATGGAAAGTTTTGGTGATCAGCACACCCTCTTTTTTGAGGTGCGCCATGGCGAATTCGCACGCCAATTCACAGACATGCGCGATGCGGGCTGAGTCGGCAACCCCGACTCCCGACAGGTTGGGCGCCATGTCGGAGACCACCAGATCAAGGGGCTCATCGCCCACAACCTCTTGAAGCTGCTGCAGAACGGACTCTTCACGAAAATCACCCAGAATGAAGTGCACGCCGGCCACTTCCTCCATGGGCAGCATGTCCAGCGCCACAATCGTGCCATTGATGATGCCGCCGGGGCCAACCAGCTCTTCGCGCAGCACCTGTGACCAACTGCCCGGAGCCGAGCCAAGGTCAACCACCCGCATGCCGGGTTTGAACAAGCGTTCCTGCTGGGCAATTTCCTTCAATTTGAAGGCGGCGCGGGAACGGTAACCCGCTTTTTGTGCCATTTTGACGTATGGATCGGTCAAATGATCGTGTAACCATGCTTTGTTGAACTTGTTCTTGGCCATGAGGATTTACAATAGCGGTTTAATTTGAATGCCAGAACATGTCCAGCCAATTTACTGATACCGGGTTGAGTCCCGGTGACCGCAAGACGCTCAAGGCGCTTGCCCATTCCCTGAACCCGGTTGTCATGATCGGTGACAAAGGGCTGACAGCGTCCGTTCTGAAAGAGATTGATGTCAATCTGTCAGCACATCAGCTCATCAAGATACGCGTCGCCGGCGATGATCGCCAGTTCCGCATCGACCTGTTGGCCGAGATTACCGAGGCGACAGGCGCTCTGCCCGTCCAGCATATCGGCAAACTGCTGGTCATTTACCGGGCCGATACCGACAAACCCCTGCTGGCGCCGCCTGCCAAAAAATCGTCACGTAAAACACCCACGGGGGACAAGCCCCGCAGCACTGAACGCACCGGAGCCCGCGGGACAGGGCGTGGCTCAGAGCGCACATCGGAACGCACGTCGGACCGCCCCGGCTCACGTGGTGCTGCACGCACCAGCAGCGGTGGTCGCTCAGACAGCCGCACCGGCAGTCGATCCACCGGAGCAGACCGCGGCGAGTTTTCGCCCCGCCAACGCCGTGAGGCCGATGGCCGCTCCGATAATCGTTACGAAAACGGCCGCCCTCCCCGTCCGACCACACATGGCTCAAAAACCGGGGAGAGCCGGCGAGCGCCTGCTAGACGTTCTGCTGCGGCGGAAACAGGTAGCGCATCCAGCCCCACCAGAGCCCGGCCAGCATCTGCACCGCGAACAGCACCGTCGAGGTCGCGTGCAGGCGACCGAACTGCGCCTTCGCAGCCAACAGCGCGTCGCCCGAAGCGCCCTGCATGAGTTCGCGGGTTTCAGCCATCTGCGGCTGAACCACAAACAGGGTCAGCAGGGCAATCAGCACGATCAAGCCCAGGCTGGCCCATGCGGACGTTCTGACTTTGCCGGGGCTGAGCAGCGCTGACAAAGCCAGCAAGCCGGGGGAACTGATATTGGACCACGCCAGGAAGAAGAAAAAGCGAGCCGCTACTGCGCCCGCTTCCTCGCGCGGCAACCACTTGAACAGACCCGGTGCGATCAGCAGTGCCATGGTCCAGAGAGAACCAATCCACACAGCCCACAGGGCAATTTCAAGCGACTGCTGAATCTTCCGTCCGTTCATTCGTAACGCACATCCAGTACTTCATATTCGCGTATTCCGCCTGGTGCCTGCACCTGCACCACGTCCTCGACATGTTTGCCGATCAGCGCACGGGCGATGGGGCTGGTGACAGAGACCAGATTTTTCTTGATGTCCGCTTCGTCCTCGCCCACGATCTGGTAGGTGACCTGCGTGCCATTATCGAGATCTTCGAGTTCGACGGTAGCAGCAAACACGATACGGCCTTCGGCATTGAGCGTCTTGGGATCGATCACCTGGGCATTGGACAGCTTGGCTTCCAATTCCATGATGCGACCCTCAATGAAACCCTGCTTTTCCTTGGCCGCATCATATTCCGCGTTTTCGGACAGGTCGCCTTGGGCGCGTGCTTCCGAGATGGCATTGATGACAGCCGGACGCTCCACCGTTTTGAGCCGGTGGAGTTCCTGTCGCAGCAATTCGGCGCCACGAACGGTCAATGGGATGGTGCTCATGTGTCTTTCAGTTCAAGCTGCGGTCTGAAGCGTTGCGTGCAGACCCTGCACGCTATAGACCTCAAGACCTTTCAAATGTTTCATTCCCTCCACCGCAGCGCGGGCGCCAGCAATGGTGGTGTAATAAGTGACGCGGTTGGACAGCGCATTGGTGCGGATATAGCGCGAATCCGAAATGGCATTGCGCTTTTCTTCAACCGTGTTGATGACCAGCGCAATTTCGCCGTTTTTCAGCATGTCCACGATGTTGGGACGACCCTCTGCCACCTTGTTGACCACTTTGACAGCCAGACCGGCCTGCGTCAGTGCGGCGGCAGTACCCCGGGTGGCCACCAGCTCGAAACCGAGTTCGAGCAGACCACGACCGACTTCGACAGCCCTGGCCTTGTCTTCGTTTTTCACGCTGATGAACACCGTGCCACTCTCGGGCAGGCGCACGCCGGCAGCCAACTGCGACTTGACGAAGGCCTCGCCGAAGGTCTTGCCCACACCCATGACTTCGCCGGTGGACTTCATCTCGGGTCCGAGAATGGTATCCACGCCCGGGAACTTGACGAAGGGGAACACGGCCTCTTTGACGGAGAAATACGGCGGGGTGACCTCAAACAGCACATTTTGGTCGTCAAGGCTGCGCCCTGCCATGCAGCGGGCAGCCACCTTGGCCAACTGTACGCCGGTGGCTTTGGACACATACGGTACCGTGCGTGACGCGCGGGGATTGACCTCCAGCACATAGACAGTGCCCTCTTGAATGGCAAACTG
>SXZD01000293.1 GCA_005788065.1 Burkholderiales bacterium | reverse complement strand
GTTCTTGGCCAGGGTGTACTCAGGCACCATGGAACCACGCAGACGCACGACGTCTTCAGCGGTGTAATCGCGCTTCACGCCTTTCCAGCGGGGGTTGGTTTCCCAGTCTTTTTTCAGTTCGGCAACTTGTTGCTCAAAAGTTTTCATGCTCGGTCCTCAAGAGAGAAGGTCAAAAACAGAAGTAAAAACAGAAGATCTACACAAAGTCGGGTCGGTGTGTCTTGTTGGCGGCGTGACGCGGTGCGATGGGCAATTGTGTCAGCCGGGTTAACTTTAATAGACGATACAGACATGTTGACAGCCCGCTATTCTAACGTGCGTTCGGAAAATAATGAAGTGTTATATCTTATATAAGACTGAATATTTTACCCAATACAAACAATAACTTGATGTTTTGTTTTCGCAATATGGTATGCGATCACACTTTCTGAAATTTTCCACGAAAGTTCCATCCCTGCGTTATATGGGTCTTTCCTGCACAGGCAACCCTCCCCCACACGGCAAGCAAAACCACTTTTATGCTGTCTCTGGTGAGCTTTGAGGAAGTCACCTCCGGTGACACGTCGTACCACGCATCCCCAATCAATCTGCCCGGTACACACCCCGAAGCCCGCCCACATCAAACCCACATCAGCACAGGAGCCATCATGCCTTTGAACACCCGGATCGACGTCAAGAACCCCAGCGCATTTACCATCCGCAACCATGCCTTCGGCGCCCGCCCTGCCACGGCAGGCACCGCGCGCAGCAAGCCGGACACCCTGCCGACCCCATCCGTAGCCGTTCACGGCAGCGGCAAGCCGGCCTGACCATCCAGGCAGATCGCATGGGAGCTTGAGCATGACCAATGCCCTGACCCGCCGCGTGCTCGATCTCCTTGCACGGCACGCACCCGCTCAGCGTCCGCACTGGGAATCCATGCTCACTCACGCGCTCGACACCGAGCCGGCCGTCTTTGCGCGGCCGGCTTTCTCCGATCACTACCGCACCTTGGCAGCCAACGCCGATTGGTTTGCAGACAGTCTCGTCGCCAACGCATGCCTTGAAGGCTACGGTGCACAGCAGATACTGCTGTTTGCGCAGCGCCTGCCCAAGCCCCAACATGCGCAACTTGCGCGCCGCCATGCGTTGGACGAGTCGCGACACGCAACGGTTTTCATACTCGCGCTTGACCTCGTCTTTCCTGGCCTGCTCGCCTCGCAGGATGACAGCGTCCGGGCGCAGGTTCGCGCCATGCAGCCCTTTCTGCGGGACGAAACTCCTTTTTCGCAGCAACCCGACCTGCTGACACCCACGCAGGCGATTGCCGACATCATCCAGATTCACATCACTGAGATCCGCGCGCTGGTTTTGCAAGATCTGGTGCGGGAAGCGTTCCTGCGTCATGCACCGCAAGCGCATGCGGCTCGACTGCTGCGCATCTCCGACCGTTTGATCGCAGACGAAGGGCGGCACATTGCCTATTGCGCCGACATCATCGAAGAGGCGGCCAGCAGCAGTGCAGACGCCAGCGGCCAACTGCACGAAGAAATGGCCAACCACATGCGCAACTTCAACGACCTGACCAACGATGAACTCGAGAGGCAGGCCATTGAACTCTGAAAAATGCAGCACGGCCGATTCACCCCTAACGCAATCGCCGCTCGTCCCGTTGCAGATACAGGAGCAACTGCAGGCAGGTTTGTGGGGACGAGGTGCCCTGCGCTGGGTTTGTGAAGACCCGCAGTTACCGGGCAGGCTGGCAGATACGCTGTGTATCAACGGCCAGTTGCGTCAGCAGATCGCCGGCAACGAGTGGGGCACCGTGCAAATCGCCCGTTTAGACAAAGCGGCGCTTGCACCGCCCCCGGAAACTAGCATGCAGACGTCCGCTTGTGAGCCGCCTGAGACCACAGGCAAATCAACGCCGCAGGCCAACCCCATGCCGACGGCGCATCTGCTGCGCCAGAGCTACGACCGTGGCTACAGCATCATCACCAACAATCTGCAGGACCGCAGCAACCTGATTGCGCATCTCTGCCAACAACTGGCTAAGCTGTTTGCCTGTGGTGTCAACTGCAACGCCTATCTCACACCACCGGACGCTCAAGCACTGGCACGCCACTACGACGATGAAGACATCATCGTCATGCAGCTGTCAGGCCACAAGCGCTGGCAGGTCTGGTTGCCCGGCGATCCGCAGTTGCTGCCTCTGGCCGGCTTGCCTTACTCAACGCACTGCGCAACAACAGGCGCCCCTCTGCTCGATACAGTGCTGCAGCCTGGCGACTGTCTCTATCTGCCGGCCGGACATGCGCATGCAGCGCAGACGTCAGGCGTTCCGTCACTGCACATCACGTTTTCATTGGCAGCCCTGTGCGTGGCTGACCTGCTGATTCCGCTGATGCGGCAGCAACTTTTTGAACCTGACACCGGCTCATTCCTGCGGCAGCGGGTTCCCCTGTCGTGGATCCATGAGCCCGATGAAAAAATGCTGCAGGCCGCCCTTTCCGAATTACGCTCAGGGTATATCCGTATGGCTCGTAGCATGAGCCATACGGAACTTGTACAGATGCTGGCGTCACTCACTGATTCAGTCACACTCGCCATGAAAGGTAGCGCACCGTGCCCGACTTGAACGCCCTGTTTGTCTTCAGCCTGATTGCTTTGGGCATGGTGATGACCCCCGGCCCCAACATGCTCTATCTCATTTCCACCTCCATGTCGCAGGGGCGCATGGCAGGACTGGTGTCATTGGGCGGGGTTGCTCTGGGCTTTGCCACCTATCTGATGCTGGTGGCATTCGGGGTCAGCGAAATCCTGTTCAGCATTCCGCATGCATTCGACATCATCCGCATCGCTGGAGCGATGTATCTTTTCTGGTTGGGGCTCAAGCTGTTTTTATCAAAAGGCAGCAAGACGCTGGGCCAGGCCACCCAAGAACGCCGCGACAGCAAGATGCAATTGTTTTCGCGTGGCTACATCACCAACTTGCTCAATCCCAAAATCGCGCTCATGTATCTGTCGCTGCTGCCACAGTTTGTCGACCCCAAACGTGGCGCCCTGTTGCTGCAGGTGCTGGCACTGGGCAGTACGCAGATCGGCATCAGTGTCACTGTCAATGCACTGATCGCGCTGATGGCAGGCTCCGCTTCCACCTATCTGCTGTCAAAGCCCACATGGATGCGAACGCAGCGCATGTTCACCGGCGGTGCACTCATGCTGCTGGGCCTTCATCTGTTCTGGATGTCTGAGTTTACGCTTCTGAAATAACGACGGCGAATTGAAGGCGCCAAATCAAAGGCGCCAAATCAAAAGCGGCAAATCAAAGGCGTCGAACCCAAGGAGCCAAATTCAACGCGCCGCAAAAGCAGCTTTCACCGTCTGTTCAAATTGCGGCGCCTTTTGAAATCCGACCACACGTACGTTGGCGATCTCTTGCCCAGCCGCATTGAAAAACACAATGCCGGGCGGACCAAACAGGCGAAACCGCTTCAACAGGGCCTTGTCATCCGCTGTGTTGTCGGTCACATCCACCTGCAGCCACACAACACCCGACAATGCTTTTTGCACATCGGGATCCGTGAAAGTAAAGCGCTCCATCTCTTTGCACGACACGCACCAGTCGGCATAAAAATCGAGCATGGCAGGTTGCTTCAGTTGTGCAATCACCTCCATTACCTGACCGGAAGGCACAACGCGGAAGGGCAATCCGTGGCGACCCGCCAGCCCGGTATCGGCAGATACGGACGCTGATGCAGAGTCTGACAGCGTCGATGTATTACCCTCCGACACCTTCGCTCCGAAGATTTTGTCTCCCAGCGCCGTTGCAGGCGATGAGGCCTGACCGGCAATCTGCCGAGACCGCAATGGCCCCAAGGGGTTGAACACATCATCAGCCCCCAGCGCAGCCCCCATACC
This sequence comes from Burkholderiales bacterium, assembly GCA_005788065.1. Lineage (GTDB taxonomy): Bacteria > Pseudomonadota > Gammaproteobacteria > Burkholderiales > Burkholderiaceae_B > SXZD01. The sequence goes on along the minus strand of SXZD01000293.1, from coordinate 4,532 downwards.
CTGCAGCACACCGAGGAGCAGCAGAACCCACGCAAACCCCTGTCGCAAGCGAGCCAAGGCGCCCGCCTGCGGTGGCAGCATCTGCAATGCACCCGACCACGCCGCGCTGAACAGCAAAAACACGCACCATGCAGCCATCAATACTTGCGTGGTGATGACCGGCGCCGCGGTGTAGATCGCCAGCGCCACCAACAAGAAACCGAAGAACCGTTTAACCGACTCCATCCACGCGCCTGCCCGCGGCAACACCCGGTCGGCTGCCGCCGCAGCAACAATCAGCGGGGCGCCTAACCCCCAAGACAGCGCCATCAAGGCGGCACCTCCCAACAACCAGTCACCGGTCGTCGACAGATACAGCAAGGCGCCAGCCAGGGGAGGTGCAACGCAGGGCCCGACCAATACCGCCGACAATCCACCCATCACAAAGACGGGCGCGAACTGACCGCCCTGCAGTCGCTGGGAGCGTTCATTCACCCAGTTCTGCACCGACAGTGGCAACTGCATGTCCCACGCTCCCAACATCGCAATACCGAATGCCATGAGAAAAGCAGCAAAAGTGAATAGAACCGCAGGCTGCTGCATGGCAGCCACGAGCCCCTCACCAGTCAAACCCGCGATGATGCCCACTGCCGTGTAGATGATGGACATGCCCGCCACATAAGCGGCCGCCAGCGAAACAGATCGCCAGCGCGACGATGACGCAAGCTGTTGTTGACCCACGATCACGGCTGACAGGATGGGCACCATGGGCAGCACGCAGGGCGTGAAAGCCAGCAAGACACCAAGCCCGAAAAACGCCAGCAGCACCAGCGCCTTGTTACCGGACTGCAAACGCTGCGCAAGCGCGCCGGATTCGTCGGCGGACGCTTGCAACGATGACGTTTGCGGAAACTGCGCCGTGGCTGCGTTCAGCTTCACACGCTGCACCATGGGCGGGTAACAGAGCCCCGCATCAGCACAGCCCTGGGAATGGACATCAATCGCATCCGGCGGCGCTCCTTGCCAGGCCACCGGGATTCGCACGGTGCCGCGCAGCGTTTCGACTTCCTTGCCCAGGTTTTCGTCAAACTTGCGCTTGCCGGGCGGAATGTCGATGACGGGTGCCGGCAGAGATGCGCTCGCCGCAGAACCCTCCGGATGCTTGATGTCTATCTTGTCGCGATAGAGGTAATAACCGTCCGCTACCCGAAACTCGACAACCCACTGATTGCCCGAACCCTGCACCGTAACGGGAAAGGCCTGCTCTGCTTCCAGAAAATCAGCAGCGTGGGTTAGCGGCAGACGGGTTGCCACGATCAACGTTAACAACAGCAAGAGCAACTGTGGCACAAGCGCGCGCAGATGGCTGAAGCGCTGATGCAGGGCAACGTTCGTGTTAGCCGACAATTCATCCCTCACAAGCGTTTTGGTCCAGAGCGAGCCCGTGCACAGGCTTGGCGTGTTCAGTCTGTCAGTCATTACCATGTCTCATTGCGCTGCGCCCGGCAGCGGCGTTCCCACTTGGGCCTGCAGCCAGCTGATATAGGGTGGGAATCCGTCTGCCACACCGACTGCGAGCAGTTCCGGCACATCATACGGATGCAGATCGCACCACACCGCCTGCAACTCAGCATACATCTGCGATGTTGTCTTGATCATGATCCAGACCTCGGCATCCCTGCAAACCTCGCCTTTCCAGCGATACACCGAAGTGGCTCCGGGCAGGAAGGACACGCATGCAGCCAGTCCGCGCTCAATGATGCCGTCCGCAAGCTGTTCCGCCACATCCATCGATGGCGCAGTAGAAAAGCAGATCAGCGGTGTTTGATTCAGTGAATCGGGCTTTGACATGTGTTCATCTGGCAAGCGTTGATTGACGTGGCGCGACCCGAGTGATCGACTGTTGAATGATCCTCATAAGACAGGTCTTTGTCCATCGGTGTTCCCGCCAGTCTATGCCCGTGCAAACCGCTGCGCACTCCAGCGGAGAGCCGTAACAATACCCGCCACGAGGTACGCGACAACGCCCAACATCTGGGGCCATGCATTCGAAATGGCCCCGTTGAATGCAGCCCGAACCATGTCCACCAACAGCGACAGCGGCAGCAGGTCCGCCACCGTCTGCAACGCGCCGGGCAATTGGCTGCGCGGAAAAAATGCGCCCGACAGAAACGTCATCGGCGTGACGCACAGGGTGAAATAGAACATGAAAAAATCATAACCCGGCGCGCGGGCATTCACACACAGGGCCAAGGCGGCAAACATCAGCGCCCCGACCACGAGACACAGAAACACCTGAAACCACACCCATGGCGAACCGATGCCAAGGCAGGCCACCACCAGCAGCATCGCCGTACTGCTCATCACACTTTTGCTGGCTGCCCACACCCATTCACCCAGCACGATCTCGGGCAGGCGCACCGGCGTATTCATGATGGCCTCCCAGGTGCGCTGAACATGCATGCGTGAAAACGCGGAATACAGCGCCTCAAACGTTGCCGCATGCATGGCACTCATGGCCAAGGTGCCACACACCAGATAGTTGAGATAAGGCTGACCATCGATGGCCGGCAGCATGCCACCGACGCCGAAACCGAAAGCAAGCAGACCCATCAACGGGTCAAGTACATTGCCTGTCAGGCTGGGAATGGCCAGCTTGCGCCAGACCAGGGCATTGCGAAGCCAGACCGACCAGACGGCCATCACGGACGATCTTGAACTTTGCCCTTGCGTCGACATGTGTCCTTCATGCATCACGCAGGTCCCTTCCTGTGAGCCGGAGAAACACGTCTTCGAGATTGGCCGGGCGGCACAGGTAATCGAAATCCGCGGTCTGCGCTTCTTTCGGATGATGCAACGCGCTCATCCACACCCCGGTGTCGCGGGTATAGATGAATACGGTCTCGCCACTGCTCTCGATACGGGCAGAGGGATCAAGGCTGCGTCGTTCGTCCAGCCAGCTGCGAGCCTGACGACCGAACAGTTCAATCACATCGCTGGCAATGTGCTGTGCGATCAGTTCGCGCGGGCTACCGTGGGCAATGATGCGCCCCTTGTCGATGATGACAATCCGGTCACACAGGCGCTGTGCCTCATCCATGAAATGGGTCGTCAGCAGCAGGGTCTTGCCTTGGTCGCGCAAGGCCTGCAACCGCTCCCAGATCAGGTGTCTAGCCTGCGGGTCCAAGGCCGTGGTCGGCTCGTCCAGAAAGATCAGCTCGGGGTCATTAATCAACGCACGGGCGAGGGTCAGCCTGCGCTTCTGCCCGCCGGAGAGCTTGGTGACCGCCTCATCGGCACGGCGCTCCAGAGATGCAAAAGCCAGCAATGACTCAATCCGCCCATTCAGTTGGGTGTCTGACAACCCAAAGTAGCGGGCGAAGACAGTGAGGTTCTCGCGGATGGTGAAGTCCGGGTCGAGCGCATCAGACTGCGGTACCACACCGACCCTTGAACGAGCCTGACTGCCAAAGTCTGGCATGGACAAACCCAACAAGGACACGCTACCACTGTCGGGGCGGGACAAGCCCAGCGCCAAGCGCAACGTGGTCGTCTTGCCGGCGCCATTAGGTCCGAGCAAGCCCAGACATTCGCCGGCTCGCACATCGAGGTCGAGACCGTCTACGGCTTTCAGGTTGCCGAAAGACTTGCGGACAGCCTTGAAGGACAGAACCGTTGAGGCGATGCTTGAAGACATGGCTGACTGAAAGTCCTGAGAAAGTCGGGGGGCTGCCGCGGGGCAGCAGAGCGGTTGCCCAGATGTACAAAAGCCGCTAGGGCACGATACCCCAACGGCTTCTGACTTTACCACACGGCTGAGTTGGTCGGATGGGCTAGCTGGGAAGACGACTTGGATGAACCCGTCTAACGTGCTGCCTCAGTTGGACGCTTCGGTGTGCCATTTCAGTGAGCTTTTTCGGTAAGCCCGCTCAGTAAGCTACATCCATAAGCCGCGTCCATAAACTGCATCCATAAGCGGCACCACAAGCCATGCGGTGTAGTACCCGCGTCGCCGGTGCCGCCAGACCACTCTACTCTGTGCGTTACGCCGCTTCGGTTTCAACCGGTGCGGTGATCTCAGGACGGTCGACCAGTTCAACAAACGCCATGGGCGCTTTGTCGCCGACACGGAAGCCCATCTTCAGAATGCGAAGATAGCCACCCGGGCGGGTCTGATAACGCGGACCGAGTTCAGCAAACAGCTTGACCACGAGGTCGCGGTCACGCAGACGGTCGAATGCCAGGCGCTTGTTGGCAAGCGTAGGATTCTTGGCCAGCGTGATCAACGGCTCAGCTACACGGCGCAGTTCTTTGGCCTTCGGCAGCGTGGTCTTGATGGCTTCATGCTTCAGCAGGGCCTGTGTCAGGTTGCGGAGCATCGCCTGACGGTGGCTGCTGGTGCGGTTAAGTTTGCGCAATCCATTGTTGTGACGCATTTTTCAGTCCTTCCGTTGGCGCGGGTTCAGGGCTTTTCAAGCCCGGCCGGCGGCCAGTTTTCAAGTTTCATTCCGAGTGTCAGACCGCGTGCGGCCAACACTTCCTTGATCTCGTTC
>SXZD01000292.1 GCA_005788065.1 Burkholderiales bacterium | reverse complement strand
TTACCGATGACGTCACCGACAATACGGGCCGATTTTTTATAGGCGCGGTTCCAGTCGTTGTTCAGTTCATGCATGGCAAACAGCACGCGGCGATGCACGGGTTTAAGACCGTCACGCACGTCCGGCAGGGCCCGTCCGACAATCACGCTCATGGCGTAATCGAGATAAGAACGGCGCATTTCCTCTTCGAGGCTCACCGGCAGTGTTTCTTTGGCAAACTGATCCATAATTGCTTGTAAAGTGTGGTCTTATCCCTGAAAGCACGATTGTAACAGTGTGGCGCACCCCTTTCAGGAGCACCCGGGTCGACCCGACCCGTATGCACACACCCGATAAGCCGGCAGGCAGACCGGGGCCGACATCAAGACACTTCAAACCGCTTAAAGACAGAGGAAGCCGCAGCATGCAGACCTTGATTGAACCTGCCTGGATGATCACCATGGAAAGCCCGGTTCGCCTGCAGACCGGCATGGCACTGTGCATCGAGGGCGATCGCATCGCAGCCATCGACACGCCCGAACGCCTGCAGACCCTGTACCCTCAGGCCCGGCGTGTCGCCCTGCCCGGCAAAATCCTGATGCCGGGTCTGGTCAATGCCCACAGCCACGCCGCCATGAACCTGTTTCGCGGCATTGGCGACGACCTGCCGCTGATGCGCTGGCTGCAGGAACGCATCTGGCCGCTGGAGGGTGCCATGGTCAGCGACGAATTCGTGTTTGACGGCACTGTGTTGGCCTGCGCGGAGATGCTGCTCGGAGGCGTGACCACTTTTAATGACATGTATTTTTTCCCGGGAGCGGCGGTCCGCGCAGCCCGGCAGATGGGCATGCGGATTGTGGCGGGCATCACCACCATCGAATTTCCGACAGCCTATGCCAGCGACGCGGACGATTATCTGAACAAGGGTCTGACAGCCCGCGACGAATGGAAAGGCGAGGCCAGCGTGCACTGGAGCCTCGCACCCCACGCGCCATATACCATCAGCGACGACACCTTTGGCAAGGTGCTGACGCTGGCCGATCAACTGGACCTACCCGTCCACCTGCACCTGGCCGAAACCGCACACGAAGTGGAAGATGCTGTCAGTCGCACGGGCATGCGTCCGGTCGAACGACTCGAGCGTCTGGGACTGCTCAATGAACGGCTGCTGGCTGTGCATGGCGTGCACCTGAACCCGACGGAGCTGGCGCTGATGGGACAGCGCGGCTGCAAACTGGCCCACTGCCCGGCCTCCAACCTCAAACTGGCCAGCGGCATGGCACCCGTCGTAGCAGCCCTGGAGGCGGGCATGACCATCGGCATCGGCACCGACGGTGCAGCCAGCAACAACCGCCTGGACATGTTTGCCGAAACCCGGCTGGCCAGCCTGCTGGCCAAGGGCGTCAGCCAGGCCGCCGATACGTTCACGGCTGCACAGGCTCTGCAGGCAGCGACCCTGGGAGGGGCGCGGGCGGCAGGGCTGGAAGACCGCATCGGTTCGCTCACCCCGGGCAAACAGGCCGACATGATCTGCGTGGATGTGGCACAGGATGTTTTTGCCCAGCCCGCACCGGATTTGTTGTCACACCTTGTCTACGTCGGCGACCGCCGCGACGTCACGGACGTCTGGGTAGGTGGGAAAAGGGTTGTGGAAAACCGACAATTGCATGACGCGGCAGCGATTTTGGGCTCGGAAGTGCTGCTCAAGCGACTTCCGATATGGCAAACTCGCTTCCAAAGTGCGTTGGGAGGCTAAAATCCCCTTCGCAAATCTTTTAACGTCCCATTTCCGTCCGAATCCAAGGAGTCATGATGAAAAAATCCGTCTTGCTGAAGTCCCTGATGGCCGTTGCCATCGGCCTGTCTGCCACCGCAGCCAGCGCCCAAGTCTCCGGCTATGTGACCAGCCCCGACGGCAAGGTCGTCAAAGACCCGTTTGACCTGTGCTGGAGAACCGGTTATTTCGCACCCTCGATGGCCAATGCCGAGTGCGACAAGGATCTCGTGCCCAAGGCCGCAGCCCCCGCACCCAAGGCAGCGCCCGCACCGGTGGCCGCCCCTGCCCCCGCACCGGCACCCGCACCTGTTGCCAAGCCCATGACCGAAAAGGTCAGCTTTGCGGCCGATGCATTCTTTGATTTCGACAAAGACACGCTCAAGCCCGAAGGCATGGCCAAGCTGGACAAGCTGGCAACTGACGTGAAAGGCATCAACCTCGAAGTCATCATCGCCACGGGTCACACCGACTCCATGGGTACCGACGCCTACAACCAGAAACTGTCCGTTCGCCGCGCAAACGCAGTGAAGAACTACCTGGTCAGCAAGGGTGTTGAAGCCAACCGTATCTACGCAGAAGGCAAGGGCGAGTCCAAGCCTGTCGCCGACAACAAGACGGAAGAAGGCCGCGCCAAGAACCGTCGCGTTGAGATCGAAGTGGTGGGCTCCAAGTCCGTCAAGAAGTAATCTGCTGCGATCGAGCACGAAAACCCGGCTTCGGCCGGGTTTTTTTATGGCTGCGCGGGACACAGAACCCGGGCTAATGCGCATGCCGCAGATGTCAGCCTTCCACTACAATAGGCCTGTTGTAAACGTACCTGACGCAGATTACCTGCCGACCTGCCATGCAAGACACCAACCAAGCCGCTACAAGCGACACCCGGACTGCCCGTGAACAGGGCAACGTTGACCCTGCCGAATTGGCCAAATTCACCGCGCTGGCTCACAAATGGTGGGACCCCACCAGCGAATTCCGCCCCCTGCACGAAATCAACCCCCTGCGTCTGAACTGGAGTGATCAGCGCATCGGCCTGAAGGGCAAGCGCGTCGTGGACATCGGTTGCGGCGGCGGCAGTCTGGCGGAAAGCATGGCCACGCGAGGAGCCGATGTGCTCGGCATCGACCTGGCGGACAAATCCTTGAAAGTGGCCGAACTGCACCAACTGGAAAGTGGCGTGCCGGTCACCTACCGCTGCATCAGCGCCGAAGACCTTGCCGCGGAGCAACCTGAGTCCTTTGATGTGGTTACGTGCCTGGAGATGCTCGAACACGTACCTGACCCGGCTGCAACCGTTGCAGCGGCTGCGCGGCTGTGCAAACCGGGCGGCAGGCTTTATTTTTCGACCATCAACCGCAACCCCAAAAGTTTTCTGTTTGCCATCGTGGGCGCTGAGTATGTATTGCAGATACTGCCAAAAGGCACGCATTCATACGAAAAATTCATTAAACCGGCCGAACTGTCACGCTACTGCAGACAAGCCGGCATCGAGACCACCGAAATCACCGGTCTGACCTACAACCCGGTCACCCGCATCTACAAGCTTGAGGCCGACACGGACGTCAATTACATGATTGCCTGTCGCAAACCGGAATGACATACCGTAACCAGCACCCCGCGGCCATCCTGTTTGATCTGGACGGCACGCTCGTAGACACCGCTCCCGACCTGGCCGGCGCCATTCTGGACATGCAACGGGACCGTGGCCTGAAACCCAGCCCGTTTGACCAACTCCGGAGAGTTGCCTCTGCGGGTGCCCGCGGCTTGCTGGAGGTAGGATTCGCACTCAAACCGCAGGATCACGGCTATGAGGCCATGCGCGACGAGTTCATTGAGCGCTACAAAAGCCGGATCGCTGCAGAATCCCGGCTTTTCGACGGTTTTGACCGATTATTGACTGATTTTGAGCAAAAAGGAGTGCTCTGGGGCGTGGTCACCAACAAAGCAGAAAGCTTGGCGCAGATGCTGATGCAAGGCTTGAACCTGACCCATCGCTGTGGCGTGCTGATCGGTGGGGACACCACCGCGCATGCCAAGCCTCACCCCCTACCCTGCCTCACTGCAGCCCAGCGCCTCAACGTGGACGCTACTTCTTGCTGGTATGTCGGCGACGATCTGCGCGACGTGCAGGCCGGACGGGCTGCCGGCATGATCACGGTGGCGGCAGCTTACGGCTATTGCGGCCCACACGACCCGCCTGAACGCTGGGGAGCCGACCATCTGGTTGCCTCAGTGGAGGAATTGAACGCGTTGCTGAACGTTTCTGCCAGTTAAGCCGGATGCCCTCCACCGATTCGCCCGCCAGCAAAAGAGAGACGACTGCACCGCCTCATAAAGCGTCACTCGTCACTCGTCACTCATTTTTAACGGAGACATCACATGATCAACTACATCACACTGGGCAGCAATGACGTCGCTGCCGATGCACCCTTTTTCGACACCCTCGTGGCACATCTGGGCGGCAAACGTCTGATGGAACTGCCGCACGGCATTATCTGGGGTACGCAGTTTGGGGCGCCCAGCATCGGTTTGCTCAGACCCTTCAACAAAGAGGCCGCATCCGTGGGCAATGGCACCATGGTGGCACTCAATGCCAAAAGCCGTGAAGAAGTCGACAGCACCTGGAAGCTGGCGCTGGCCAACGGGGGTGCTGATGAAGGTGCGCCGGGCGAACGGATGCCCGGTTTCTATGCAGCCTATTTCCGCTCCCCCACAGGCCACAAGTTTGCGATCACCAAAATGGGATGACACCCGCAAGGGTAAACACGGGGAACCCCTGCGCGAAACAACGGTCAGAATGCCGGATTGTTTCGCACACCCATCCACTAGAAAGACACACTCATGAATACTATCAAACGCACGCTCACATCCATGGCGACCGCTGTGGCGCTGGGCGGTATGGCCGCTACGTTTGCACCAGCCTCTTTTGCTGAAGCCCCCATGGTCAAAACCCAGGCGCCCGGCTTCCACCGCATCCTGCTGGGCGACTTTGAAATCACTGCCCTGTCCGACGGCACAGTCAAATTGCCCGTCACCAAACTGCTGCACGGCAAACCGGAAAAAACCAGCGCCGCCCTGAAAAAAAACTTTCTGGGCGATGAAGTGGACACATCGGTGAACGCCTACCTCATCAATACCGGTACCAAACTGGTGCTGGTGGATACCGGTGCGGCCGGACTGTTCGGACCGACCTTGGGCAACGTGGTGAGCAACCTCAAAGCAGCCGGCTACAAGCCTGAGCAAGTGGACGCAGTTGTCATTACCCACATGCACCCCGACCACGTGGGTGGCCTGATGAACGGCGACCAGCGTGCATTCCCCAATGCCACGCTGCACATCGATAAAAATGACACCGACCACTGGCTAAGCAAGGCCAATCTGGACGCAGCCCCCGCGGACGGCAAAGGGTTTTACCAAGGCGCCATGGTCAGCGTGAACCCCTACGTAGCAGCCGGAAAGCTCGTCACGTTTTCGGGCGACACGGAACTGGTACCCGGAATCAAGGCTCGTGCCACTTACGGCCACACGCCGGGCCACAGCATTTTCGAAATTGAGAGCAAGGGTCAGAAGATGATTCTGTGGGGCGATCTAATGCACGTGGCTGCTGTCCAGTTTGACGACCCTACTGTCACCATCGCATTCGATTCCGACAGCAAGTCAGCCCGTGCGCAACGCGAAAAGGCATTTGCCGAGGCTGCCAAAAATGGCTACCTGGTGGGTGCAACACACCTGTCCTTCCCGGGTGTGGGACGGTTGGTAAAGAAGGCGGATGGCAAGGGCTACAGATTCCTGCCGCTGAACTATATGGGTTTGAAGTAAGAATCTGAAGATACTTCGTGGCCCCCAACCATGAATAGGACCGGTCAGCCCTGAACTGACCGGCCTTTCGCCGCTTTTCAAGCGAACGCTTCAGCATCCGAATATCCACCAAAAAACTCACCGCCTCAAGCGTTTCGATTGTTTCGAATATTCGGATATTTCGTTTGTGCTGCCCCTTACCGCGAAGCAAAAAGCGACCAAAGAGGCTGACATGAACACCAATTCACTTACCCACTCACTGCCCAGTTCAGAAGAGGTTGCGATAGCACGCGAGAGCGGCCGGACCCTGTCCGCTTATCTGCACACCCAGCCCGCAACCCAGCAAATCGATGTTTTTGATGACAAGGGACATTCTCATCCGGTAAAGATTCCGGTGTCAGCCCTGCGCTTGCTCGTCGACATACTCACCAACATTGGCGAAGGGAACGCAGTAAGCATCATCCCTATTCACGCTGAACTCACCACGCAGGAGGCGGCTGATGCGCTGAATGTCTCGCGCCCCTTTTTAGTTCAGTTACTGGAACAGGGAATCATTCCATTTCATAGAGTGGGCACCCACAGACGAGTCCGCTATCTGGATGTCGTTGCATACAAGGACCAGATTGATCGGGAACGTCACAAAGCACTCGATGATCTCGCCCAACAGGGGCAATCCCTGCATATGGGATACGAATAAGTTCAAACTTCACGGTCATCTATGATGCGTGTGTGCTTTACCCCGCCCCCCTCAGAGACTTGCTCATGCGTTTGGCCCTGACAGACCTTTATCGGGCGCGCTGGACTGACACCATTCATGAGGAGTGGATAAGAAACGTTCTCAAACAAAGAGGCGACCTCAAACGCGAGGACCTCGAATGAACCCGAATACTCATGAATGCACACGTTCGGGACAGTCTGATAAGCAATTTTGAGCACTTGATAAGCTCCGTAACGCTGCCAGATGAAAATGACCGACATGTGGTTGCCACGGCCATTCAAGGAGGAGCCCACCTGATCGTGACGTTCAATCTGAAAGACTTTCCATCTGAAGCACTTCAGCGACATCATCTCGCGGCACAGCACCCGGATGATTTCATTTTTGATCTGCTTGATCGGCACCCAGCCAAAGTTTGTGAAGCAGCCAAACACAGGCGCGCGTTGAAAAATCCGCCAAAACCGCCGATGAGTATCTGGATACACGCCTGCGACAAGGACTGACCCAGACTGTTGGCAAACTGCGAGAGTGGAAAATCGCTCTTTGAAGAACAATTCAATCGTCGCGATCCCACTGTCGCGTTGATTATCATCCTAAATAAATCTGCCAGATGCATTGGCTTCCCTGTTGCAACGCGGTAAGATATGGCTAACTTGAGATGCGGACGCATCACCAACCGAACATGGGGCCGACCCGGTTTCGACGTGGATTGCAAAGCTGTTCAGGGCGTGTCGAGGACCAGTACCCTCGTAAATCAACTGGCAATCAATAAACGCAAACGACGAGCGTTTCGCTCTCGCCGCTTAAGGTGAGGCCTCTGCACTGACCTGCCAATGGGTCAGGCTACGCAAGTAGCAGCAGAGTCATTTTCATTGGATCGAGCCCGGTGCGGTTGCGTCGCCGGGAACTAGACTCAGCAACTCGGGATGTCTGTAGCGTGTCGCTTCGCGCCAGCGTCCTTAAAACCAAATAAGACGACTACACACGTAGAACTGGCAGTAGAGGATTTGCGGACGCGGGTTCAATTCCCGCCGGCTCCACCAATCAAATAAAGAGGGTCACAAGAATGTGTGGCCCTTTGGCTCTTCCGGCTCTTCCCCATTAGGCTCTTCCCCATTAACGGGGGATGGGCATCCATCAGACACGGTTGATTATCCCGTTCCATCCGCATTG
>SXZD01000291.1 GCA_005788065.1 Burkholderiales bacterium | reverse complement strand
ACTGCGAGCGCAACTGCCCGTATGGCGTTATCCAACTGCAGGTGCAAAAGCCGCCCAAGCCGGGTGGCCTGCTGTCGTGGCTGCTGTTTGGTCTGGGCGCTGCACCGGGCAAGCGTGCGCCGGACTACGATCCGGAAGCGACCAAAAAGGCGGTCAAGTGCGACCTGTGCCGCGGTCTGGATGGCGGCCCGAACTGCGTGAAGGCCTGTCCTACGGGGGCGGCCGTGCGCGTATCGCCGGAGAAGATCATCGCAGCGAGTTGAGCATAGCCGATTGCGTTGGCGTGATTCGGACAGCCTGATGATGATTCAACGGGCTGCCTGAAAGACAGGGGGTCAGATTCCGTGAGGGATCAGATCCTCTGTTATGTGGGATGGTGTGCGAACTGGAATTGAAAAATCCGGCAATTGGCCGCATAGTCACGGCAAGAACAGAGAACTTGCCCGCGGAGACACGCCATGCCATTTGAGTTTGAAGCCATCAGAACACTGGTTGTCACCGGCGTATTCCTGTTTGCCGGTTTCAAGGCTTTCCAGGCCATCCACAACTGGGTGATCAGCACGCAAGAACACATTCGCCGCGTGGAAGACCAGATTGCAAAAGCCAACGTGCAATTGGTGGAGCTGAACCAGAAGCTCACCACCTATGAGAATCTGGTAAAAAAGCTCAACATTCTGGACAAGGCCGTGCCACCTGCCGTGAAAGAGGCAGCGCAGAACATCAAGCCCATGGAGATGGCCAAAACCGGATTGAATGTGATGGCCGGACTGGCTGCTGTGGCGGCGGCAGCCACCTCTGCACCGCCGGGATCAACCGGGTCTGGCGGTTATGGAAAGCAGGACGAAAGCGGCTCGGATTCACGGTCGTAAGCGGTGTGAAAGACTCTGCTTGCGTGCAGTTGGAGGGGAACTGAGTCAATGGGTTGAGCATCGCTCACATGGGTTAACGCCGTTTCAGGTTCCGTGATGATCGGCGTATGATCCGAGGTTCCAAGAGACCTGCCAGTCAATGAACTGGCGGGCGGGTGCCGTGTACGGTGCCTAATATCTGACAGTTCTGTCAGTTCAGTCGGTACCACATGCTTCGACATTATTATCGATTACTGCCGCTGCTCGGACTGGTGCTGGCCCTCATGCTGGCTCTGCCTTCTGCGTTCGCAGAAGAGTTGGTGTTGGCCATCGTGCTCAAAGAGGCCAGCCAGTTTCACCCGGACATCATTGCCAGCCAATTACAGACCCAGGCAAGCCGCACACTGATGCTGCAAGCCGATGTCTTACCCAATCCGCTGCTGACGCTGTCCACTATTCCTACGCAGCGTGGCAATCCCTATTTCAGGCAGGCTGATCGCGTGCTGCGCATCGACCAGACACTTGAACGGGGCGGCAAACGGGGTCTGCGCAAGGATATTGCTGCCGCCCTGATCGAATCGACCCGGCTTGATGAAGCGGGCGTGCGGCGCCAGGCTTTCACTGAAACCGTAAAAACGTTGATCGCCCTGCGCCGGGCGCAAGATCGGCTGATGTTGGCACAACAACAGGAAGCCGACGCAGAAAAACTGGCGATTGCAGCCCGTTTTCGGGTCATCAAGGGCGACCTGTCGGCATTGGAATCAGCCCGCATTGCTGCAGATGCCCTGCGCGTTCGCAACGACCGTCTACGGGCTTCGCAGGCGCTGGACGAGGCTCGCCTGCAACTGTCACGCTTGTTGGGCGCAGACCGGGCTCGATCGTTGAACTGGACAGTAGGCGAAAGCCTGGGCAATCTGACGCCGGTACTGGATGACCATCCGTCCATCGACAATGCCGATGCCATTGCCACCGAATTGCCGGAAACCCGTGCCTCCCTGCAGCGGCTTGAAGCGGCCAAGCGCCAGCGCGAATTGTCCTACACCCTGCGCACCCGTGATGTATCGGTGAGCTCACAACTTGAAAGCAAACCCGATCAGGGCGGTACCGTCATAGGGGTGGGCATTTCCGTCCCCCTGTTGCTGGGCAATGATTTTCGGGGGGATATTGCCCGCAGCGAGGCAGAAGTCCGACAGGCCGAAGCGGAGTGGATGAGCCGCCTGCGGCAATTGCAGAGTGAAATACGCATCCTGCAACAGTCACTTCCCCCGCTTGAATCCACCGCCCGCTCCCTCCTGCAGGACCTACTTCCTGCTGCCATCCAGAACGCTGACAAACTCGACGCTGCATACCGACAGGGTGCCGCATCCCTTATCGACCTGCTCGACGCACGGCGTCAGGCCTTCATCGCCCGCAACGAGGCAATCGATGCACAGGCCGATCTTGCCATCGCCCGCCAAACCCTCAAATTCATTCAGCTTCAAATCAAGGGCGAACTGCCATGAGCCCCACTGCCTCCATGTACCGTAACAATCCATCGCACGCAGTCAAACAATTCGTATGGGTCGCCGGCCTGTGCGCCTCCTTGCTCCTGGTCTCATGTTCCCGTCCCGTTGAAAAGGTGGTTGCAGAGGCCGGGCCTCGCATGGAAAACGAAACACTTGTCTTCCCTGCCGACAGTGCGCAACTGGTCGTGCTCAAAACAGAAGCAACCAACATCCGCGAGTACGACGAAATACGCCTGTATGGCCGCGTGGTGCTGGATGAACGGCTCACTGCCCGGGTCTACAGCCCGTTTAACGGACGGATTGATGCGCTGGTGGTGAACTGGGGGCAGACCGTGCAAAAAGGAGATGCGCTGGCGCGCATCAATTCCCCGGACATTGGCACACTGCGTGCCGATCTGGGCAAAAGCCGGGCTGAACTGGAGCAGACACGACAGGCATTTGAACGGGCCGACTCGCTGTTTGCACAAGGGCTGATTGCAGCCAAAGATGTAGAACAGGCCAAAGCGGATCAGGAAAAAGCGCGGGCTGAATTTGCGCGCAGCCAATCCCGCGCATTGGCCTACGCAGCCGGCAGCGGCATGGATCAAACCGCCAACCTGCTGGCACCTGTGGCCGGAACGGTGGTTGACATACATGCCAACGTGGGCACTGAAGTGCGGGCAGAGAACAACCAGTCGGGTAGTCCACCGCTGTTTGTCATCGGCGACACGCGCAAACTGGTGGCACTGCTGGACGCACCGGAGAGCGAAGCGGGCCGCTTGAAGGCCGGGCAGGTACTGTCGGTCTGGGCCCTGAACGACGAGCGCAAACCGCTGGTCACGAAGATCGGGGTGGTACAGGCCATGATAGACCCCGATAGCCGGACGGTGAAAGTGCGCGCGGACATCGACAACCGCGACGGGCGCTTCAAGGCGGAACAGTTTGTAAATGCCACGGCGCTGGTTCCCGCCGGAGAAGGCTTTGTGGTGCCGGCCAGTGCGGTGCTGCTGTCGGCCAAAGGGTCAGTGGCATGGGTGAAGACCGGCGAAGGCCGGTTTGAGCGGCGCGAGTTGGCGGTGCGCGAGGCGGGCTTCCAGAAAACCCGGATTCTGGATGGCGTAAAACCCGGAGAATCGCTGGTCACTGAAGGAGCCCTGTTTCTGGAACAGATTCATGCCGGAGCACGCCGCAAATGAAGCGTCTGGTTCAATTCGTACTGACCCAGCCCTTTTTCTGCCTGCTGGGCATGCTGATTTTCATCGGTGCCGGGGTGGCGGCGTTCCGCACGCTGCCGGTAGAGGCATTCCCGGATGTTACCGATACCCAGGTCACCGTCATCACGCTCTACCCGGGGCGAGCGGCTGAAGAGGTTGAACGGCAGGTCACCATGCCGCTGGAGGTGGCGCTATCGGGGGTGCCCAACAGCATCCGCATGTTCTCGCATACGCAGTTCGGACTGTCGTTTCTGGTGCTGACATTCAACGACGATATTTCCGACCAGTTGGCCCGCCAACTGGTGCTTGAAAAGCTGCGGGATGCGGACCTGCCCGAAGATGTGCGCCCCGAACTGGCAGCACTGACGTCGGCCATCAGTGAAATCTACCGTTACCGCCTGCGCGCCGACGACAAAAGCCCCGAAGAATTGCGCACGCTGCAAAACTGGGTGATGGAGCGCCAGCTCAAACGCGTGCCGGGTGTGGCCGATGTGGTGTCTTTTGGTGGTCTGATCAAAACCTATGAAGTGCGTCCCAATGTGGAACGTCTGCGCGATGCCGGCATTTCGCTGGACGATCTGGCCACAGCAGTGAAACGTTCCAATGCCAATGCGGGCGGCGGCTACATCGAGCACGGTGTGCAGCAATACCTGATCCGCGGCATCGGGCTGCTTGAATCGGCGGAGGATATTGCGAGCATCATCGTCAGTTCCCGCAACGGCGCACCGATTCTGGTGAAGGATGTAGCCACGGTGACAGTGGGCAGCATATCCCGCCAGGGGCAAGCAGGACAGGACGACAACAACGACATCGTCTACGGTCTGGTGCTGATGCGCAAAGGGGAAAACGCCTCAGTTGTGCTGGATGCCGTGAAGAAAAAAATCGCTGACATCAACCGCAGTTCCCTGCCGGAGGGCGTGAGCATCGAACCGTTTTATGACCGCTCATGGCTGATCGGCAAAACGCTGAACACGGTATTTACCAATCTGCTGGAAGGCGCCCTGCTGGTGCTGGTGGTGCTGTACCTGTTCCTGTCTGACATGCGGGCTGCGGCGATTGTGGCAGCCGTGATTCCACTGGCTTTGCTGGGAACCTTCATCGGCCTGACCCTGATCGGCATACCGGCCAACCTGATTTCGCTGGGAGCGATGGACTTCGGCATCATCGTAGACGGTGCCGTGATTGTGGTGGAGAACATTGTGGCCACGCTGTGTGCGGCCAGTGCAGTCCAACAGACGCGCCAGCAGCGCTTGAACAGCATACTGCAGGCCACCGTGCAGGTAGGCCGCCCCACCCTGTTTTCCATGCTGATCATCATTGCAGCGCACTTGCCCATTCTCAGCCTGCAGCGCCATGAAGGGCGCATCTTTTCACCGATGGCCTACTCGGTCATCGCAGCCTTGCTCACGTCGCTGGTGGCATCGCTCACGCTGGTTCCCCTCGCCTGTCACTGGCTGCTGGACCGCGAACTTAAACATGAAGACAATGCCGTGGTGCGGGCGTGCAAGTCCTGGTACGCCGGCGCATTGGGCTGGGCGCAAGCGCATGCACGTCTGGTCATTTTTGGATCTCTGGGTCTGCTGGGGCTCACGTTGGTGGCCAGCACGCAGTTGGGCACCGAGTTTCTGCCGGAACTCAACGAGGGCAGCCTGTGGGTCAACGTGACACTGGAACCGTCCAACTCCATTCAGCAAGCCAGCAAGGAAGCCTCGCGGGTGCGAGCCTTGTTGAGACAAGTGCCGGAAGTGCGTTCTGTGATGTCCAAGCTCGGTCGACCCGAAGATGGCACCGACCCGAAGATTGCCAGCCAGGTCGAGGTGCTGGTTGATCTCAAACCCGAAGACCAATGGCGCAGCGGCTTGTCCAAACACGACATCATCGAAGCCATGGAGCAACAGCTGGACTCCATTCCGGGTATTGCCGTGTCGGTGTCGCAACCCATCCGCGACAACATCCTGGAAAGCATCTCGCAGATTGACGGGCAAATCGTGATCAAGGTAACCGGCGACGACCTCGACACGTTGCGCGCGCACGGCAACACCATACTGGATACCATCCGTCCCGTAGCAGGCGTCTCGCGCGCCTTCATCGACCGCAACGGTCTGCTGCCGCAATACCGCATCCGCATCAACCGCACGCAGGCAGCGCGCTTCGGACTGTCGATCGCCGACATTGACGAGACCATTGAAACGGCGTTGGCGGGCCGCACTGTGACGTCGATCTGGGAAGGCGAGCGCCGCTTTGACGTGGTGGTCAGGCTCGACCCGGCGCAACGCGAACCTGAACGCATACAGAAGCTGCTGATTTCAACCCCCTCGGGCAGTTACATCCCGCTGTCTGAAATCGCCACCTTTGAGCTGAAGTCGGGCGCGATGAATATCGCACGCGAGAACGGGCGTCGGGTGTTGTCGATCGGCGTATTCATCCGCGACCGGGACATGGGTAGCGTGGTGGCCGACATGAAGGCGGCCGTCGCCGGCAAGCTTGAACTGGAACACGGGTACGACATGTCGTGGTCGGGCGAATTCGAAAACCAGGAACGGGCCATGGCAAGACTGGCTGTGGTGGTGCCGTTGGTGATTCTGATGATCTTTCTGCTGCTGTTCAATACCTTCCGCTCGGTGGCTGATGCCTTGCTGATCACCGCCAACATCCCGCTGGCCATGATTGGCGGGGTGTTTGCACTGCTGCTCACGGGTATTCCGCTGTCGGTATCGGCTGCCATCGGATTCATTGCCCTGTTCGGTCAGGCGGTACTCAATGGTGTAGTGATGATCTCCCACTTCCGGGAGCTGGTCAGCCACGGGATGACGGTCGATGAGGCTGTCAGCCAGGGTGCCATGAACCGGTTGCGCACAGTCCTGATGACGGCACTGCTGGCCATGCTGGGGCTGGCGCCTATGGCAGTATCCAATGCCATCGGATCGGAAACACAGAAACCGCTGGCCGTGGTGGTGATCGGCGGTTTGGTCAGTTCCACCCTATTGACGCTGCTGGTGCTGCCGGTGGCCTATCAGTTACTGGCACGCCGGCGAGAAAGGGTCAATCAGGGTCAGTTTAGAGAACGCAAGCGCGCCCTGCGACTGTCACGGCGCAAGGAAAAAAACGAAGAGTGAAGCGCAACTAAAAATCGAACTGCATGCCCGCAGCCAGCAATTCAACCCTGCGCTGCGGTGTGTCGGGCTGCAGCAACTGCGCCTTGATGGCCTGATGCTCACGGGGCTTCAGATGACTGATCCACACCTCGGTATCGGGGTTGAGTTTTTTCAGCTCATCAAACAACAGACTGGGGCAGAGGTGTTTGGACAAGTCTGCAATCCAGGCTTCCTTGTCCGGGAACGCTGCTTCAATGAACAGACGCTTCACATTACCCATGGCATTGATGATGTCGTAGAAACGGTCGGTGCGGTGCGTATCACCTGAAAATGCCCAGCGCCCTGCCCCGTCGTCCGCGATGAACCCGAAGGCATGGACCGTATGCTCCACCTCGATGGGCAGAATGGTGCGCGAACCCACCGTGACAGGCTCTTCATGGTGGATTTCAATGTAGCGCATCACACCTTTGTCAGGTGTAGGAATTCGGGTGAAGTCAGGCCAGATGCTGTTGTTGAAAATATGCTGTTTCAGGCTGGCGATGGACGCAGCCGAGGCATACACACTCAAAGGTCGGGGACGGAACACACCCACGGTGTCGATCAGGAATGGCAGAGCGCAGATATGGTCAAGGTGCGTATGGGACAGGAAAACATGCTCGATTTTTTCCAATGCGGGCATGGTCATATTACAAACGCCAGTGCCTGCATCGATGAGAATGTCCTCATCAATCAGAAAAGCGGTGGTACCCTCACCGGGGATGCCGATACTGCCACCGCAACCAAGCACTTCTACCTTCATGGAAAACCTTGTACCTGCCAGAGTTAACCCTGAAAGCATAGCGCACTCTGGCGCAGATGTTTGTGATTATTCGAACGTCAGTCGACGTCTGTTCGCAGTTATCAACCGATAAAAAGGTGAGTCAGACCGGCAGTGATTGCTCGTACAACGTTTCAGGGGCAATATCGATTTCCCCTGGCCAGACAACGGTTCCATAGTCCACGCGGACTTCAAAAAAAAGAGGGGAATTTTTCAGGGCTTGAAACGGTTTGCGCTCCAGCAATGGCGCCATGTCGAAAATACGCTGCTCCCCGTTCTCAAAAACCAGAAGAAGGGTATTGTCGGCTCTCGCTTCTACATTGACGACGTCCAACAAAGGTGGCATCACACTCAATCCTTATTGCAAAGGCGGAATTTTGAATAAAGGTTCTCCGGCAATAGCCAGTTCCCAATCAGCCAATAATTCTTCCCTGTGAATTTCTATCCAAGCCTGAACCAGCCTCAACTGCCGCAACGGCAAGTTGCCCGCGAGCATGCACCCGTCAACAATGGCAACTGAAGCTTTATGCTCCGCATATCTGACATGCACATGCGCCAAACCATGCCTCTGATTGTCTTCAAACATCATGGCCACCAGAATACCGTAAAACATGCTGATCGTCGGCATACTCACTTACCCCTGAAAAAAGGAGCGCATTGTAGGGAGATAATGACAAGAGGTATGGTTTGACGCGATACCCCTACGCCGACCGGTATCACCCACTGCAACTGAAGAATTCAGATTCGAAAGCATGAACATCCGCAAAATTGCCCACATCGACATGGATGCATTTTTTGCCTCCTGCGAACTGACACAGTACCCGCAACTGCGAGGACTGCCGATGGTGGTGGGCGGTGGCAGCCGGCATGCACCCCGCCCCGGGCCGGACGGCGAATTGGTGTTCTCGACACTGCGCGACTATGCAGGCCGTGGCGTTCTGACCACCGCCACTTACGAGGCGCGCGCTTTCGGATTGCATTCGGGCATGCCCACCGCCAAGGCTGCGCGCCTTGCGCCCGATGCAATATTGCTGCCGGTCAGCTTCGACCTGTACCGGCATTATTCCCGACGCTTCAAAGAAGCTGTCAGAACGGTGACAGACGTGATTCAGGATGTGGGCATCGACGAGATCTATGCCGATCTGACCGACTTGCCTGATGACCCCTTGACCCTGGCACAACGCATCAAGACCGCCGTGAAATTGGCTACTGGCGGGCTTACCTGTTCGGTGGGCATTACGCCCAACAAGCTGTTGTCGAAGTTGGCATCGGACATGAACAAACCCGATGGCATCACATTGCTGCAGATGGAAGACATACCGACGCGCATCTGGCCGCTGGCGGTGGGCAAGGTCAACGGCATCGGACCCAAGGCATCGGAAAAACTGGCGCAACTTCAAATTCACACCATCGGCGAATTAGCTGCAGCGGACATTGCGTTGCTGCAGGAACATTTTGGTTTGAGTTACGCAGCATGGCTGCATGACGCTGCCCATGGGCGCGACGACAGGCCGTTGGTCACTGAGCGCGAACCCAAGGGCATGAGCCGGGAGACCACATTTGAAAACGACCTGCACCCCAAGCGGCACCGAGAACAATTGGGCGCTGCATTTACCGCACTGTGCCAGCGGGTGGCAGAAGACCTGAAACGCAAAGGCTTTGTGGGGCGCAATGTGGCCATCAAATTGCGCTTCGATAATTTTGAAACAGTCACGCGGGCCATCACTTTGCAAGCCGCAACTGCAGATGCAGCCACCATTCGGCTGGCAGCAGGTCAGTGCTTGAAACGCGTTCCGCTGGAACGCTCGATACGGCTACTGGGCGTACGGGTGGGTGCGTTGGAGACTGCTCCTGCGGATGATGAACCGCAGCAGGGGAGTCTGTTTTAAATCAGGATATATGCCATTGAAGCTGCTTACCGCAGGCATGCAGATATTTGCGTAGTGTGGAAATGGACGGGGAATGCTTGCCGGTTGCCAAAGAACGCTCAAGACGTGCGATTGCAGGCGCATGCGTGCCCATACGCTGAGCAACATCGGCCTGCGATAGGCCTGCCTCCTGGCGGGCCTTCAGCAGTGCGTCAAGCAAGTCCGCCTCTTCCCGTTCTATCCGTAGTACCTCGGCTGAAACACCAGGCCTGCGCATCAACGTTTTTACGATCTGATCATGACTTTTCACGTTTCAACTCCCTGAGCCTGAGGTGAACAATTGCCAGTTCTTTCAACGGAATACGCTGAGATTTTTTAACGTATCCATGCAGCATCACAATTCTTCGCCCTGAAAGCGTGCAATAGAAAACCCTTGCGATTCCATCGACACCTTTGAGGCGCAATTCGAAAACACCAGACCCGATTGCCTTGGTGTGTGGCTCACCGAGATCGGGCCCTACGGCGACCATTCGGCGCGTTAGCACTAGATACCGAGCGGCCAATGAATCCGGCAAAGCAAGAATGTCATCTGCAACTTTGTCGTTGAAATAGTGAATTGTGTATTCCATGAACAATAACAAATTTGTTATTGCTCGACAAGCGTCTCAACGTATATCGTGGGGTGCGAATTGTAGTGAAGACTTGAGGTGAGGTATGGTGTCTGGCAACAATCATCCCTGAACAGGTATCACCCATGTCATCAGCCAAACCCACCGTTGCCATACTGGGCGCCGGCAGCATCGGTTGCTACGTCGGCGGCTGTCTTGCAAGCGCTGGCGCGAAAGTCACACTGGTCGGTCGTGAGCGTGTATTGAGCGGTATTCGCAGCAACGGTCTGATGGTCAGTGACTATCGGGGGCGAAGCTCGCATATCGACAGCGAGTCGATCACACTGGCGACGGATGCAAACGCATGCTCGGGGGCCGACATCATTCTGGTGTGCGTAAAGTCAGCCGCTACAGAAGAGGCAGCAATGCAGTTGCATGATCACGTCAAAGCGTCTGTAACTGTCATCAGCTTTCAGAATGGCATCGACAACGCAGATCGACTTCGAAAAACATTACCGGGCGTCAATGTACTGTCGGGCATGGTTCCGTTCAACGTGATTGACCGTGGAAACGGAGCCTTCCACCAAGGATCAGCCGGTGAGCTTGAGGTGGAGACAGGCATGCTCCCCGACGGCATCGAGGCGCTGTTCGCGAACTGTCAGCTACCACTGCTCAGACCGGCTGACATGGCGGGAATACGCTGGGGGAAGCTGCTGTTGAATTTGAACAATCCGATCAATGCGCTCTCTGGCATACCCTTGCGGGAAGAGTTGGCGCAGCGCAATTTCAGGCGCTGTCTTGCGTTGGCCCAACGTGAAGCACTGGACTTGATGGATGCGTGCGATATACGGCCGGCGAAGGTAACGCCACTGCCGCCAACATGGCTGCCGACACTGCTGGACACGCCGGATTGGCTGTTTACGCGCGCTGCCAAGCGGATGCTGGCGATTGATCCATTGGCACGTTCATCGATGTGGGAGGACCTTGAACTGGGGCGTCCGACTGAAATTGACTGGATCAATGGGGAAGTACTGAAACTGGCGCAACGATGTGGACGCAGCGCGCCGGTGAATGCGACGCTTGTTGAGTTGATTCACGATGCGGAGCGCGGCGGGCGACGCAATTGGACAGCGGACGAGTTACTGCGGGTGCTGGAGACAGCCAGATGACTCCGTAGTGCCGGGTAAGCGTGAGGACTGGTGAGATTTCGCGCATCTTGGGTGTCTGTCGCTGCTTGCGCATCTTGGTCGTCCGTCGTTGCTCCGGCGGTTCTCCCGACAAAATTGCGCTCCTCAACGTTAGCATCCTCCGAGCCCCGTCTTCGCGGGGCCTCGGTCCTTCGCGGATCAGTGATCCGCTGCGGAACGGGTGCCGCACGGTCGGGCGCAATTTTTCGGATGCGATCCGGCGGAGTCAACTT
>SXZD01000290.1 GCA_005788065.1 Burkholderiales bacterium | reverse complement strand
TGGATGACGTTAACACCCAGATTGCGGGCAAACGTTTCCATCACCTGTTCTGCCTCGTTCAAACGCAACAGACCGTGATCTACAAACACGCAAGTCAATTGCGAACCGATGGCGCGGTGAATGAGCGCTGCTGCAACCGAACTGTCCACGCCGCCGGACAAGCCGAGAATGACTTCGTCCTTGCCCACTTGTTCGCGAATGCGCGCCACAGCCTCATCGATGAAGCCCGGCATGTTCCAGTCACCGGCACAGCCGCAGATACTGTGTACAAAACGCTCGATGATGGCGCGCCCTTGAACGGTATGCGTCACTTCGGGGTGAAACTGAACCGCATAAAAACGACGGTCCTCATCGGCCATGCCCGCAATCGGACAAGACAGAGTGGAAGCCATTACCTTGAACCCAGGCGGCATGTCGGCCACTTTATCGCCATGCGACATCCAGACCTTGAGCATGCCGTGACCCTCATCGGTGGTGAAGTCAGCGATGCCATCAAGCAAACGGGTATGACCGCGGGCACGTACCTCCGCATAGCCGAATTCGCGTACTTTACCCGGCTCAACCTTGCCACCCAACTGCTGCGCCATGGTCTGCATGCCATAGCAAATGCCCAAGACCGGAACACCCAACTCAAACACGGACTGCGGAGCCCGATCAGTACTTTCTTCGTAAGCAGACTGATGGCTGCCGGACAGAATGACACCCTTGGCGCCAAATCCGCGCACGAACTCGTCGCTCACGTTACAGGGATGGATTTCGCAGTACACCTGCGCTTCACGGACACGGCGTGCAATCAGTTGGGTGACTTGTGAGCCGAAATCGAGAATGAGAATTTTGTCGTGATGCATGGCACGCTGCGAGAAGAAATGAACAGGAATGGATAAAGGAGGATCAGATCAGTTGGCACTCGCCAATTCGAAGGCGGCCACCGAGCAGTTGCGCCCGCGGTTTTTGGCTTCGTAGAGGGTCTTATCAGCCCGCTCAAGCAACATGTCGGCCGTGGTACCCGAACCGGTCAGGGACACAGCCGCCACACCAATGCTCAGCGTGACAAAAACGCGATACTCACCGATCTGCATGGGAGCCTCGCCCATGCGGCGGATGAGCCTGTCAGCCACAGTCTTGCCGTCTTTCTCATTGGCAGACGGCAGCAAGACCAGAAATTCGTCCCCGCCGAGGCGACCTACTACGTCGGACACACGCAGGATGCTTTTGATCTTCTGACTGACTTGCTTGAGGCAATCGTCACCGACCGGATGCCCGTAGGTATCATTGATCCGCTTGAAATGGTCAACATCAATGACCAGCACCGAGAAAGGTTTTTGTTCGCGGTGACACAACGCCACCTCGCGGCGCATCAGTTCCTCGATGGCCGGCTTGTTCCACAGTCCGGTCAGGCCATCAAGCATGGCCTTGCGCTTGAGACTGTCGTTTTCCTGGATGAGGACGTTTTGCTCCGCACTGAGCAGACGGTAATAAAACTCCGCCTCAACGAGTGCCGCAAAATCGCGCAACTCGGCGATCTGCTCATCATGGAAAGGACGCGACTTGTGATCAATCAGACACAGCGTACCCAGCATGATGCCGGTGGGTGAGCGCAAAGGTATACCCGCATAAAAACGGACCTTGGGTTCGCCAAGCACCAGCGGGTTGTCACGGAAGCGGTCATCGTCCAATGGATTTTCGACAATGAAAGGACCGTCCTGCAGGATGGCATGGCCGCAGAACGACACGTCGCGCCCTGTTTCGCAGGCAGCCAAGCCCTGCGCCGACTTGAACCACTGCACGTCTTCATACACGATGCTGATCAGGACGATCGGCACACCGAAATGCGTTTTGGCAAGCCGCGTGATACGGTCAAAACGGTCTTCGGCCGGTGAATACATGAGCCCCAAGCGCTCAATCTCGGCGGATCGCTCTGCGTCGTTGTCGGGAATGGGAGCTTCAAGCATGATTCACTCTGGCCTGTGGTGTCACTCAGACTGCTGATAATTGGGCGCTTCTTTGGTGATCTGAACATCGTGCACATGCGATTCGCGCATGCCGGCCGACGTAATCTCAACAAACTCGGCAGAACGGTGCAACTCCTCAATGGATCGGCAACCGCAGTAGCCCATTGACGACCGGATACCACCCACCAACTGATACAGAATGGCCAGCACGGAGCCTTTATAAGCCACACGCCCCTCGATACCTTCCGGGACCAACTTGTCAGCGTTGTTGGCCGGGTCTTGAAAATAACGGTCAGCAGAACCCTGCGTCATGGCGCCAAGAGAACCCATGCCGCGATACGCTTTATAAGAGCGGCCCTGGTACAGGATGACCTCGCCGGGTGCCTCCTCGGTACCGGCAAACATGCCGCCCATCATGACAGCGTGCGCGCCGGCAGCAAGCGCCTTGGCCACGTCGCCGGAGTAGCGGATACCACCGTCGGCAATCAGAGGCACACCGGTGCCGTCCAGCGCCTTGGCTACGTTGGCGATGGCGGTGATCTGTGGCACCCCGACACCCGCCACGATACGCGTGGTGCAGATCGAGCC
>SXZD01000289.1 GCA_005788065.1 Burkholderiales bacterium | reverse complement strand
GTGGACGACACTACACCTTGATCGACACGGCAGGTTTGCGCCGCAAGGGCAAAGTGTTCGAGGCTATCGAAAAGTTTTCTGTCATCAAGACATAGCAGGCCATCGAAGATGCCAACGTTGTCATCCTGATGCTTGATGCCATCGACTCCATCAGCGATCAGGACGCTTCGATTGCCGGTTTCATTGTGGAAACCGGGCGTTCGCTGGTGATTGCCTGCAACAAATGGGATGGCGTAGACGAATACCGCAAGGACCGCATCCGCATCGAATTGCAACGCCGCTTGGGATTCCTCAATTTTGCGCGTTTGCATTTCATCTCGGCGGTCAAAAAGTTTGGTATCGGCCCGATGATGAAATCGGTCGATGAAGCGCATGCAGCCGCATTTGCCAAGCTCTCTACGCCCAAACTTACCCGCCTCATCCACGAAGCCGTTGAAAAGCAGCAACCTCCGCGCAAGGGCATTTTCCGGCCCAAACTGCGTTATGCGCATCAGGGAGGCCAGAATCCGCCGGTGGTGGTCATTCACGGCAATGCACTCGATGCGGTTTCCGATACCTACAAGCGTTATCTTGAGTCCTGCATACGCGAGCACTTCAAGCTGGTGGGTACACCCCTGCGGGTTGAAATGCGCAGTACCAGCAATCCGTTTGCAAAAGAGGCGGACTGATCAAATACGGGAAAATTGCCACCCTGTTTAACCGTTGGTCTTGCGACAGGAGCCTGTTTTTGCGGTAGCATGGAAAAGTTCTTTCTATCCTGAAACCCAACACAGAATACAAACGCAGGAGGCGGTTCATGAAGGTCAAGGAAGTTCTGCGCATCAAAGGCAATACGCTGTTTTCCGTTACACCGGAATCGAAACTGTCGGACTGCGTCATCATGATGGCCGAAAAAGACATGGGCTCGCTGGTGGTCATGTCCCAAGGCAAGCTGGCCGGCATGCTGACATTCCGCGAAGTGCTGCGGATTCTGGCCAAGCGCCAGATTGAGCAGCGCGTGGGTCCCACCCCGCCGTTTACCGAAATCACCGTGGGTGAGGTCATGAACGCCCAACCCGCGCGTGCGCACAGTGCCATGGAAGTGGATGAACTGCGCAAGATGATGTTGGAGAACCACCAGCGTTACATGCCGGTCGTAGACGAAGATGTCCTTCAGGGCGTCATCTCCTTCCACGACGTGGCCAAAGCCATCCTCGAAGAGCAGGAATTTGAGAACAAGATGCTCAAGGGCTACATCCGCGATTGGCCGATGGAAGAGTCCAACCAATCCTGATTTGCAGTGCGCCAGCGGAGGGTGTGATGCGCGTGGCAGTTGTTGGAGCGGGTGTGGCCGGTCTGGCTTGTGCCCGCGAGTTGCAGTCCCGTGGCTGCAAAGTTGAGGTTTTCGAAAAAAGCCGGGGTGCCGGTGGGCGCATGCCGACTCGCTGGGTTGGTCGCACGCCTGCCGAGGGTGGTTTTGATCACGGTACCCAGTATTTTTCGGCCGACCATCCCGTCTTCCACAAAATAGTGCATGCAGCATCTGCTGCGGGCGCACTCATGCCATGGGAAGGCACGGTGGTCGATCTGGCTTATACCCAAGTGACGCCGCGGCCCGCGACATCGCCCCGATGGGTGGGTACGCCGGGCATGAGTGCATTCGGTTCTCATCTGGCCGATGGCATGAAAGTGCATCTGCAGACCCGTGTACAGTCCATCACACGCAAGGGCGGCATCTGGACCATCGATACGGTTTCGACCTCCGGAGCCCAGTCGTCATTAAGCGGTTGGGACTGGGTGGTTGCCGCCATTCCGGCAGAGCAGGCAGTCGAGTTGCTGCAGGCCTCCACGTCCTTGTCTGAGGCAGCGGCTTCAGTCACATCAGTGCCCAACTGGACAGTGATGCTGGAGTTTGATGACAGTCTGGTGCTGCCGTTTGATGGTGCCTTTGTTCACGACAGTCCGCTGGGTTGGGTGGCTCGCGACAGCAGCAAGCCCGGGCGGGTAGACCGCGAGCGTTGGGTGCTGCAGGCAACCGGCGACTGGTCCCTGTCCCATCTCGAGCTGCCGGCAGAAGAGGCCGGCAACCGCTTGGCCGATGTGTTTCTCGGTCTTATCGGCAGTGCTGCAGTGCCTGCTGATTGCCGTGCGCATCGCTGGCGCTATTCAACACCCATCAACCCGCTGGATGTTGAATGTCTTATCGACCGGGACTTGCAGTTGGGCGCCTGTGGCGACTGGCTGCGGGGGGCGCGTGTTGAAGCGGCTTGGCTCAGTGGGTGGGCGTTGGGGCAGGCATTGCCGGTCGCGCTGGAGTTACCTGCCTGAGTTTTGGGGCGCTCTTGCCACCCGCCACCCAGCTTCGTCACTCGTCAGTGGTGACTCGTCACTCGTCACTCGCATCGCCGCGCTTCGGGGTGCGGTGTTAAACTAGCGGATTGATCTTCAGCCCAAAGCACGTCCATGTCCGGCAGCACATTTGGTCATTTGTTCACCGTCAGCAATTTCGGCGAAAGCCACGGCCCGGCGATCGGTTGCGTCATTGATGGCTGCCCACCCGGGCTGCCTTTGAGCGAGGCCGACATCCAGCCTTGGCTGGACAAGCGCAAGCCCGGCACATCCCGCCATGTTACGCAGCGGCAAGAATCTGACACGGTCGAAATCCTCTCCGGCGTTTTTGAAGGCGTGACCACCGGAGCCCCCATCGCCCTGTTGATCCGCAACGAAGACCAGCGGTCCAAGGATTACGGCAACATCATGGAGACATTCCGTCCCGGGCATGCCGACTACACCTACTGGCACAAGTACGGCATTCGCGATTATCGTGGCGGCGGTCGTTCGTCCGCCCGTCTGACAGCGCCGATGGTGGCAGCAGGTGCGGTGGCCCGCAAATGGCTGGAACACTCATTCGGTGTGCAGATCCGTGGTTGCATGACCCAACTGGGTACGGTTCAGGTGCCCTTCAAATCGTGGGATGTGGTCAACGACAATCCCTTCTTCGTGCCCAACAATGACGTGGTGGCCGAGTTGGAAACTTACATGGACGCCCTGCGCAAATCAGGGGACTCCTGTGGCGCTGCGCTGCGCGTTCAGGCCAGCGGGGTTCCGCCCGGCTGGGGCGAGCCCCTGTTTGACAAGCTCGATGCCGACATCGCTTATGCCATGATGGGTATCAATGCCGTCAAAGGCGTCGAGATCGGGGCAGGTTTTGAGTGTGTGACGCAAAAGGGCAGTGAGCATGGCGACGAACTGACACCAGACGGATTCGTGGGGAACAACTCGGGAGGCGTGCTTGGCGGCATTTCGACGGGGCAGGACATTGAAGTGCGTATCGCCATCAAACCGACTTCCAGTATCCGCATTCCCCGCCGATCCATCAACAAGGCGGGCGAGCCGGTGCAGGTAGAGACGTTCGGCCGACACGACCCGTGCGTGGGCATCCGTGCAACGCCCATTGCAGAGGCTATGCTGGCGCTGGTGTTGGCTGACCACGCATTGCGTCATCGTGCGCAGTGCGCGGATGTCCGGGTAGATACACCTGTGATTGCTGCGCGTGCGCCGGGCGCCAGCGGAGAATGATCCGCCTGGCGGCGCTGTACGCAGCTTATTTCGGCTATGTGGGACTGGCGTCCCCCTATTTCGGTCCCTATCTCAAATCAATCGGTCATTCGGTGCAGACCATCAGTTGGTGTGTGGCCATGATGCAGGCAATGCGTCTGCTTGGCCCTCAATTTTGGGGTTGGCTGTCTGACCGCACAGGGCAGAGGGCTCGGTGGTTGCGGGTGGGAGGCATGCTGGGCCTGTTCGCCGCACTTCTCCTGTTTGCCAACGATACCGAGACCTTATGGGTCATCGCGTTTTCGGTGTTGCTCAATTCGGTGCTGTCGGGTCTGGTGCCACTGGCTGATGCGCATGCCCTGCAGGTCTGCCGTCGTGATGTGGGCCAGTACGGGCGGGTCAGGTTGTGGGGCTCGTTGGGTTTCATCGTGTGTGTGCTGGGTTTCGGGCAGTGGGGGGCTGCAAATGGTTTGTCGGCTTATCCAGCCTGCGTGATTGCGGCACTGGCTTTGACATGGCTTTCCTGCCTGGGCATGCGCGACAGCACGGTGGAGACCTCTGGGTCGGAGGGTCTGCAGGTGACGGGCTTTCGGGAGCTGCTGATGGCACCTGCGCTGCGTTGGTTCTGGGTCTCTTCTTTCTGCATGATTGCAGCACACGGCGCCCTGTACGGTTTTTATTCGCTCTACCTGCAGCACCATGATTACGGTACGGACTGGATCGGCGCCCTGTGGACAGTGGGCGTTGTGGCGGAGGTTCTCTTTTTCTGGTTTCAGGGACGCTGGTTTGGCAGATTCAGTACCGTGACATGGCTGAAATGGGCCACGGCAGCCTGCGCACTGCGCTTTGCCGTGATCGCGCTGTTTCCGGGTCAGCCCGTGCTGCTGGTGGTCGTGCAATGCGGGCATGCGCTGACCTTTGCAGCCCATCACAGCGCCGCCATGTCTTGGTTGCGCGACCATTGCGGACCTGAGGTTCTGGCGCGCGGGCAAGCGACCTATACGACGATCGGTTATGGCATGGGTGGTTTTCTGGGCACCAGTCTTGCCGGTATCCTGTGGACGGAACTTTCTCCGTCATCTGCTTTCCATATGGCTGCGTTATTCGGTTTGGCAGCCCTGTTTGCTGTTACCCGTATCCGGCAACCCTGAGAATGGTCTTTGACATGGTCAATCTGGATTTAACTTCACACATGCGCGCTGCTCAGTTCAGTCAAAAAGTGACCTGGGTACAAGGCGGTTTTCGCCGTGTTCTCCGATTGGCGCTGTTGTCCGTTTTTTCTGTTGCGCTGGCCGCCTGTCAGGCCGTCAATACGACCACCGGTGGCGTGGTCGGGGTTGAGCGGCCTCAGTACATGGTGGTTTCGGCCCGCGACGTGGAGTCTGCCTCCGCCAAGTCTTATGCCAAAACCCTTCAGGAACAGGCCAAGAAAGGCAATCTGAATACCGATGCAGCCACTGTGGCCCGCATCCGTCAGATTACATCGCGCATCATTCCGCATACCGGTGTGTTCAGGCCCGATGCACCGCGCTGGGCATGGGAAGTGAATGTCATCAGCTCCAAAGAGGTCAATGCCTGGTGCATGGCTGGCGGCAAAATGGCTGTCTACACAGGTCTGCTCGATGCCATCAAACCGACGGACGACGAACTGGCCGCCATCATCGGACATGAGATCGCACACGCCCTTCGTGAACACAGCCGTGAGCGGGCCAGCGAACAGATGATCACCGGCATGGGCGTGGCCATCGGAGGTGCGCTGCTTGGGCTGGGGCAGGTGGGTAACGACCTGCTGGGTAAGGCAGTGGATGTGACCCTCAGTCTTCAACACAGCCGCAAGCACGAAAGTGAAGCGGACCGTATCGGTATCGAGCTGGCTGCCCGGGCCGGTTACAGGCCCGATGCGGCGGTTACCCTGTGGGAAAAAATGGGCAAGCTCTCCGAGAGTCGCCCGCCTGAGCTGTTGTCGACCCACCCGGCACCGGAAACGCGGATGGCGGCCCTGCGGGCAGATGCCGAGGTGGTTGATCCGCTATACAGGGCGGCCAAGGGCAACGGCCGCTGAGTTTCGACCGAGTTTCGTCGGAGTTTCGTCGGAGTTTCGTCGGAGTTTCGTCGGAGTTTCGTCTGCTTGTCCCTGCGTTTTGGAGGGTTTTGCCATGCCGGCAACAGGCTTTCGCCCGTCGATGCAGCCCCCTGTGTGGCATAATACTCAGTTGTTTCTTACCTTTGCTGGCGCAGGTCTTGCCTGCGACCCGGAACATCCGCAATGGCACAAACCCTTTACGACAAACTCTGGAACGCCCATGTGGTGCGCACCGAAGCCGATGGCACCAGCCTCATCTACATCGACCGCCAACTCGTTCACGAAGTGACTAGCCCCCAGGCGTTTGAGGGACTGAAACTGGCCGGGCGTCCGTTGTGGCGCAACAGCGCCAACCTGGCGGTGGTCGACCATAACGTACCGACAACCGACCGTTCCGCCGGCATTGAAGACCCGGTGTCGCGTCTGCAGGTTGAAACGCTCGACCAAAACGCGGCTGAGCACAAACTGACCTACTTCAATCTGGCTGACCGCCGTCAGGGCCTCGTGCACGTCATCGGGCCCGAGCAGGGCGCAACGCTGCCGGGCATGACGGTTGTTTGCGGAGACTCTCATACCTCAACCCACGGTGCCATGGGCGCTTTGGCTTTTGGTATCGGCACCTCCGAAGTGGAACATGTCATGGCCACCCAGTGCCTGCTCATGAAAAAGGCCCGCAGCATGCTGGTCAAGGTCGACGGCCAACTGCCCGCTGACTGCTCTGCCAAAGATATCGTGCTGGTTGTCATCGGCAAGATCGGTACCGCTGGTGGTACAGGCTATGCCATCGAATTTGCAGGTCAGGCCATCCGCACGCTGTCCATGGAAGGCCGCATGACCATTTGCAATATGGCCATTGAAGCGGGTGCCCGATCGGGCATGGTGGCCGTTGACGACATCACCATTTCATATTTTGAGGGCAGGCCTTTCAGCCCCAAGGCAGAGCAGTGGAATCAGGCAGTTACATATTGGCGCACTCTGCACAGCGATGCGGATGCCCGCTTTGATGCCGTGGTTGAGATCGATGCCGGCAGTCTGCGTCCCCAGGTAACGTGGGGCACCTCGCCCGAGATGGTCGTGTCCGTGTTTGACAAGGTACCAGACCCGGCGAGCGAGACGGATCCCGTGCGCCGAGAAGGCTGGGAGCGCGCGCTCAAATACATGGGGCTATCTGCCAACACACCCATTCGCGATATTGCGATCGACAAGGTGTTCATCGGTTCGTGTACCAACAGCCGCATCGAAGACCTCCGGATGGCCGCTGCCGTGGTCAAGGGGCGCAAAAAAGCAGCCAACGTCAAGCAGGCGCTGGTCGTGCCGGGCTCCGGTCTTGTCAAGGCGCAGGCAGAAGCAGAGGGTCTGGACCGTATTTTTGTGGATGCCGGTTTCGAGTGGCGCGAACCCGGTTGTTC
>SXZD01000288.1 GCA_005788065.1 Burkholderiales bacterium | reverse complement strand
GTAGGCTTCGGCAAAACCGAAGTGGCACTGCGCGCTGCATTTGTAGCGGTGATGGATGGCAAACAGGTGGTGCTGCTGGCACCCACCACACTGCTGGCAGAACAGCACTTCCAGACATTCTCAGACCGTTTTTCCGACTGGCCGGTGAAGATCGTGGAGCTCTCACGTTTCCGCTCGGGCAAAGAAACCGCAGCAGCCATTGAGCTGATCAACGCGGGCAAGGCCGACATCATCATCGGCACACACAAGGTGCTGTCTCCGGATATTCAATTCAACCGTCTGGGACTCATCATCATCGACGAAGAACACCGGTTTGGTGTGCGTCAAAAAGAGGCGCTCAAAAACCTGCGGGCCGAAGTAGATGTACTCACGCTGACCGCAACACCCATTCCGCGCACGCTGGCCATGAGCATGGAAGGCATACGCGACTTCTCGGTGATCGCAACGGCCCCGCAACGTCGCCTTGCCATCAAGACCTTTGTTCGACGCGAGGGCGACAGCGTGATTCGCGAAGCGGTGTTGCGCGAACTGAAACGAGGCGGTCAGGTCTACTTCCTTCACAATGAAGTAGACACCATACAGAACCGCCGCGACATGCTGGAACGGCTATTGCCCGAAGCTCGGATCGGCATTGCGCACGGCCAGATGGCAGAGCGCGATCTTGAACGCGTGATGCGCGATTTTTACCAGCAGCGCTTCAACGTGCTGCTGTGTACGACCATCATCGAAACCGGTATTGACGTACCCACGGCCAACACCATTCTGATACACCGCGCCGACCGTTTCGGCCTTGCGCAGTTGCACCAATTGCGTGGCCGTGTCGGACGCTCACACCATCAGGCCTATGCCTATCTGCTGGTACACAACGAAGAAGGCCTGACCAAACAGGCCGGAAAGCGCCTTGAGGCCATCACCATGATGGAAGAGCTGGGCAGTGGTTTCTATCTGGCCATGCACGACCTTGAGATTCGCGGTGCTGGCGAAGTGCTGGGTGACAACCAGTCAGGCAACCTGCAGGAAGTGGGTTTCCAGATGTATAGCGACATGCTCAATGAAGCGGTGCGTTCATTGCGCAAAGGCGTTGAACCCGACCTGATGGCACCACTGGGTGCAACGGTTGAAATCAATCTGCACACACCTGCCCTGCTGCCCAACCAGTATTGCCCCGACGTGCACGAGCGCCTGACGCTTTACAAACGCCTGGCCAGTGCAGAGAGCGACGACATCCTTGACGATCTGCAAGAAGAGCTTATCGACCGCTTCGGCAAATTGCCGGAAGCCGCACAGGCGCTCATGATCACGCACCGCCTGCGCATACAGGCCAAGGCCATCGGCATCCAGAAAATTGATGCGCATGCCGAGGCCGCCACCATCGTGTTTGATGCCAAACCCCATGTGGATCCGGCACGCATCATTGCACTCATACAAAAGCATCGGCACATCAAACTGGCGGGGCCAGACAAACTCAAACTGCATCAGAATTTCAACAACGTGGCACACAAACAGCAGGCCATACGCGACCTGCTCAAACAGTTAACGCAATAAAATGCGTTGAATCGCAGTTGACGGAAAGCACATAGACGCAGTAACCGTTTAAGCAAAAGCGGAATGACTTCATCTAGTATGGAAACATCATGAAACTGGCACTTCTTGGCAGCACTCTGAATGAGACAAATGCACGCGAGCTGATGCAGCAACTGGGGGCAGATGCCTGCGCTTGCAGACAACACCGCGCAGGGCTCTACAGCGCACCGGCGCCTGCACTTGCATCGCTGGGCGAGACCGGGCGCAAGGCGTTGGCCGCACATGCCCGCGAACAGGGCTGCGATTGGGCCTTGCTGCCTGACGGGTTTGCCGCGTCGCAGTTCAAACTGCTGGCCATGGACATGGACTCCACGCTCATCAACATCGAGTGCATTGACGAGATTGCAGATTTCGTCGGCAAAAAAGCAGAAGTCTCTGCCATCACCGAAGCCGCCATGCGCGGTGAGATCAAGGATTTTTCCGAGAGTCTGAACCGGCGTGTGGCGCTTCTCAAAGGAGTGGAAGCCAGCAGCCTGGAGGCCGTTTATGCAGAGCGCCTCAAACTGAACCCGGGCGCAGACGCACTGCTGGCTTTTGCCAGAACACATGGCTGGAAAACGTTGCTGGTATCAGGCGGATTCACGTTTTTCACAGACCGGCTGAAATCGCGTCTGGGACTGGATTACACCCGATCCAACACATTGGAAATCGTTGATGGCAAACTCACCGGCCGCGTGCTGGGCACCATCGTCGATGCGCAGGTGAAAGCAGACACGGTGGAGGCAACTGCGCGCGAAATCAACGCCGCTGCCTCTCAAGCTGTCGTCATGGGCGACGGGGCCAACGATCTGAAAATGATGTCCATCGCAGGCATCAGTGTGGCTTACCGCGCCAAGCCGGTGGTTCAGGAGCAAGCGCGCTTTGCCATCAATTTCAATGGACTCGACACACTCAATGCGTGGTTTGAAGCGAGCGCAAGTTAGACCCGCATGGGCTCCCGCGTTTAACCCGGTGTGAACTTGATCCTCTGTTGATGTGAGTTTGCTCACAGTCCGATGCCAGCCTAAACAAAAGGCCGGCAACGCACAACACAAACTCAGCCAGGTAGGCCGTTCGTCAAGGTATCAGCGCCGGGCAGTCCCGCACCGGATGAGATGCCTGACAGACCTGAGGCCAGCGTGTCTATCGGGCTTTCTCCGGCCGAAGCGGTCGATGTGGACGCACCGGAACCCAACACATCGGCCAGCAGACCCGTCACACCGGAGGGATCCTGAGCAGAGGCATCAGCCAGCGCCTCCCCGATTTGAGCCACACCAGCCGCCACCTGCCCCACTCCGTCACTGACCGGCTGAGTCACTGCATCCAGAGGCGCCAATGCCGAATCCGGATTGGTCAGGTCAGTCAACCCTTCTCCAACCTGATTCAACGTCTGGGGTGCGCCACCGTCCTGACCGGGGGAGTTACCCACGACGGGCCCCAACAATTCGGATGTCAATGGAGCCAATGCACTTGAATCGTTGCTGAGAGAGGAACCCACATTGGCCACGCCCTGTGCAGCGCCATCCGTCACCCCATCAGTAGAGCCAACGGTTTGCGAAAGAGGATCGACAACAGCTGACAGCGGCTCCAGTGCACTGGATGCCACGGCCTCATCCAGACCTGTCGCAGCGGAATTGAGCAATCCGACCAAGCCACCGTCCTGCGGCTGGCCTGGCCCGCTGCCGGGCGCACCGATTACTTCACCCAGCACAACACCCAGCCCTGTAGGCTCTCCCGAATCCAGCAACGCGCCCCCCACCATACCGAGCCCGTCGGCCACAGGGGCGGTGACCGCTGTCACCGGCTCAAGAGGAGTCTGCGAGATACCACTATTCAATTGCTCTATTCCACCAACCAAACCACCCGATGAACTTGAGCCTCCCCCGGCTTGGGCGTCCGCACCGCTTCCGTCGCCATCATTACCTGAAAGCGCAGCCAAGCCGATTGCACCGGCCGCCGCAGCCAGACCAGCACCGCCTGCAAGAAACGGCACGGCCCCGAACAAGCCAGAGACTTCGTCAAGCTCGTCGATCTCGGGGGTTACCGTAAAGTCAGCGGCTGCAACGATCTGTTCAGTGGAGTCTTCCACCATGGCGCCGCCGTCTTCTGCCTCCAGACCCAAGACGGCGTCTTTCGGACCCGCCGCATCAACGACTTTCACGGATTGACCAGGTTTGAGGGTTGCGAGCTTGGAGGGGTATTCAGGTACCTTGGACAGTGTACCCACGGTCGCAGTCTCGGTTCCCTTGTTAACGATCAGATCACCCGGGCGAAGCGACTCGCCCGGCACCAACTCAAACACTTCTCCCGCACGCTCAACCGCTAATGTAGCCTTTGCTGACATCTCGTCAAGTCTCCTGCTTGATACCTTTTCTCCACCACACAACGCTCGTTGATGGTTACACTTTTCGCTGCCTGAATACGGAAAAGGAAACAGTGTGTAAGCAGGCCTTTTTACACAATTAATATATCAACAAAGTAACCCCTACAATCAGGAAACGGGCAACAAATGTGAACGATTGTCGGGACTTAACAATGAGAAAGAATAGGCCAAGCCGACGAAGCGACGATCCGGGATTGTCAGGAACAGACAGAACGATCGGTCAAGCCTGACGGAAAAAAAGCCACCTTGCGGTGGCTTTTTTCATGCGTCGGCATACGCGTAACAATCAGAACTGATCCACCAACTGGATACCGATGATATCCACATCCAGTTTGATCTTGCCGTTGTAGACCACGTCGGTTTCCTGCGGGTTCAAGCCCACAATACCTTCCTTGAAGCGGATCTTCTGATAACCCACGTCCAGATTCATGCTGCGGTCGATCTTCCAGCGTGCACCGATGTTAAAGAAGGTACGGTCGTTATCAGGCAGGGATTGAAGACGATCTT
>SXZD01000287.1 GCA_005788065.1 Burkholderiales bacterium | reverse complement strand
TCGACTCGCGGTTTATGCTCCACGTTTCCTTCCCACGCTCGGTCACCCTCACGCAGTTACGTTTCACTTCGCTCACTGTGACCAGCTCGCGGCGGGACTTGCACCCGCAGGTGTGCGCCCATGCTGGGCGCACAAAAAAACAGGCGCCCGAAGGCGCCTGTTGAATTGTAAAGAACCTTGACAGAAACGTCAGGCTGCCAGCTTGGCTCTGAGAGCTTCCTTGGTCTGACGCAGTTCAGCCGGCAGATGATAAGCCAGCTTCTCGAAGAGCTCTTCGTGCAAGGCAAATTCCTGCTGCCAGGCTTCGACATCAATGGACGTGATCTTGCCAAACTCTGCCTCAGAGAAAGCGAGACCATCCCATGACAGGTCGGTGTAGGAGGGTGACGTGCCGAACACGTGGTCGACGCCGGAGGCCTTGCCCTCAAGACGCTCAAGCATCCACTTCAACACGCGCATGTTCTCGCCAAACCCGGGCCATACAAACTTGCCATTCTCGTCAGTGCGGAACCAGTTAACGCAGAAAATGCCAGGCATCTTGGCACCCGACTGCTTCAAACGGGCACCGAGATCGAGCCAGTGACGGAAGTAGTCGGACATGTTGTAGCCGCAGAACGGCAGCATGGCGAACGGGTCACGACGCACCACGCCCTGCTGACCGAAGGCAGCAGCGGTGGTTTCCGAGCCCATGGTTGCCGCCATGTAAACCCCTTCAACCCAATCGCGCGCCTGCGTTACCAGGGGCACGGTGGTCGAGCGGCGACCGCCAAAGATGAAAGCGTCAATGGCAACGCCGGCCGGGTTGTCCCAGTTCTCGTCGATGACGGGGTTCTGGCTGGCTGCCACCGTGAAGCGTGCATTGGGGTGTGCTGCCTTGCGACCACAATCGGGCGTCCAGTCTTGACCGGTCCAATCAACCAGATGGGCCGGCGCCTCTTTGCTCATGCCTTCCCACCACACATCACCATCGTCCGTCAGCGCAACGTTGGTGAACAGCACGTTTTCGTTGAGCGATGCCATGCAGTTGTGGTTGGTCTTGTCGTTGGTGCCTGGGGCAACACCGAAATAACCAGCTTCGGGGTTGATGGCGTACAGACGACCATCCGCACCCGGCTTGATCCACGCGATGTCGTCACCGATGGTGGTGACCTTCCAGCCGCCAAGCGACTTGGGTGGAATAAGCATGGCGAAGTTGGTTTTGCCGCAGGCCGATGGGAACGCAGCTGCTACGTGGTATTTTTTGCCCTCAGGCGATGTGACGCCCAGGATGAGCATGTGTTCAGCCAACCAGCCTTGGTCGCGACCCATCGTGGATGCAATACGCAGGGCGAAGCACTTCTTGCCCAGCAGTGCGTTGCCGCCGTAACCGGAGCCAAAAGACCAGATCTCGCGGGTCTTGGGAAAATGCACGATGTACTTGGTGGTGTTGCAAGGCCAAGCGACGTCGGCCTCGCCAGCGGCCAGCGGCTTGCCAACGGTGTGGACGCAGGGAACGAAGTCGCCATCTTTACCCAGCACGTCATACACCGCTTTGCCCATACGGGTCATGATGCGCATGTTGACCACCACATACGGCGAGTCACTCAACTCAACGCCAATGTGGGCAATCGGACTGCCCAAGGGACCCATGGAGAAAGGGATGACATACAGGGTACGACCCTTCATGCAGCCTTCGAACAAACCGTTGAGCGTGCCACGCATTTCAGCCGGCGCGATCCAGTTATTGGTGGGACCGGCCTCTTCGGGTGTTTCGGTGCAGATGTAAGTACGATCCTCGACACGCGCCACGTCGGACGGATCAGACCATGCCAGGAAAGAGTTGGGACGCTTTGCGGGGTTGAGGCGACGCAGGGTACCTGCTTTCACCATCATGTCACACAAACGGTCGTATTCTTCCTGAGAGCCGTCACACCATTCGATGCGGTCGGGTTGGGTCAGTGCGGCAATTTCATGCACCCACTGGATGAGACGCTCATGCTTGACATGGGCGGGTACTGACGACGGGCTGGCAGATGAGAGCACAGCATTCATGAGGATTACCTCCGGACGATAGAAATTCTGCTTCGTACCGGTAACCGAGACTCGCCTGTGATTGTCGCCTGTGATTGAACAGTCGATGATCAAACACGCACCCGCAACGCGATCAGTTGCGTCATGCAGAGCAGCCATGGGCGCTGGGCAGTCTCAAGGCCCGGAGTGGTCTGTGCCACTTCCACGAAGTCCGCTATATTAACACGGCGGGCTTTTCAAACCATCTTGCACTGCACCGTAAAAGCCCGGGCTTGTGCTTGAAAATCAGCCAGTTAAATTTTTACAACGCTTACCGCGGACACCCCCATGACCATCATTCTGCTGTCAGTCAGTCTCGGCAAAATCGCACCACTTTTTGTCCGTGATGGCACCGATCGGGTTTCCAGCGTAATGACGGCAATTCGCAAGACACCGGTCAGCAGTGTCACCTCGCCAAACCCTGTGGACATCGGCATCATGGGCGTTTCGGGCGATGAGTCCGCAGACCCGAGTGTGCACGGCGGACGCGACCGCGCGGTATACCTCATGCCATCTGAACACTATGCGTTCTGGCAGGAGCAGCGGGTACGGGCGCGGCTGCCTGACGAAGCCCTGCCACATGGCTTTTTGGGTGAGAACCTCACGATCTCGGGACTTCTCGAGGAAAATATCTACATCGGCGATGAGTTGCAGATTGGCAACGTCGTACTGGCCGTCACCGCCCCCCGCGAGCCCTGTTTCAAGTTCAATGCACGGATGGGCTACACCCATGCAGCCAAACACATGGTGCAAAAAGGCAACTGCGGTTGGTATTCGCAGGTTGTAAACCCGGGAACGCTGCAGGCCGGTCAGACCATCGAGGTCACGCCAGGCCCGCGTCGGCTGTCCATCGCAGAAGAGTTCGCCCGCCTGAACAAGCGGGCAATGAAATCGCTGTTCTAAGCGCCTGACAGAAGGTCAAGCTGTCGGTGATGGTAGCTGCTGGCTCAACTCGGTCCACTTGCCACCGGCTGCTCGCTGCAGCAAGGGCAACCAGCGCACATGCG
The DNA here is from genome assembly GCA_005788065.1 of Burkholderiales bacterium. GTDB lineage: Bacteria > Pseudomonadota > Gammaproteobacteria > Burkholderiales > Burkholderiaceae_B > SXZD01. The sequence goes on along the minus strand of SXZD01000287.1, from coordinate 8,147 downwards.
GGTCGCGTTCATAGTGCCAGACAAGCAGTTTCAGGGCTTCTTCATCCCAGCCATCATCCAGATAGGCCAGCGCCAGCGACCACGCAATGACGGGACTGGAAGGCATCAGCCGGTTCCAGCGCTCGGCGAGCACCAGCGCCTCGCGCCCGCGACCTGTCTCGCGCAACAAATCAACAGCAGCAGCCGCTTCAAAATCGTCCAGCGCCGACTTGGTCAGCAGGTCTGCCAACAGGCTTTTGTTTTGGGTAAACTCCAGAAAACTTTTAAGGCGCAGACGCTTCCAACGGCCGCCAAGATTTTTCCAGGTCTTGTCCACTTGAGGTTCGATGGCCGGCATTTGCTCCAGCAAATGAGCGGCCAACTGCTGGGCATGCGTCGCATCCAGCCGGTTGATTGCGTTCCACCACCAGATCGGCTCAACCACCGTACACTGGTCCGCCATGGCCAGATGAAAAATCACATCCACTTTGTCTGTGTCAGAGACGTCCCATGCGGCAATGAACTGAAGCCCCTTTTGCACGAAATCGCGCACGGCGGGACGAAAAAGAGCGTTGCGGTCATCGGCACCCTCGCAGGCGGGAAGCAGCTTTTCGAGACTGGACTGGAACAGCAGCGCCCGGGTCGCCGATGGCAACAGATCACCCGTCACCAGTGACTGCAACCAGCGCGTACGCATTGCAAGGCGCTCGCAACCATTGACGGAAGGGCATTTGCTGGCACCGATAAACTGCTGTGTCTGTTTGCGGACAAACTCGGGTGCAGCCGTCTGAATGATGGCATCCAGATAGCGAAACTGGCGAGCCAGTTCAGGTTGGCTGGCAATCAATCCGTGAGCCAGATGCAGCCACTGCTCAGCATGAATCTGCTGAAGCCCTGCGAGCGGGAGGTTGGAGGGGGAGTCGGCCACGCGAGACTATTTTCCGATACAGAACCGGGAAAATATAAGCCCCAACAGGTCATCCGGCAACACACGACCGGTAATTTCGCCCAGCGCATCGTGAGCGAGCCGGAGTTCTTCAGCGAATAAATCCAGCGATGCATCAGCTTGGTCCCCGTGGAACTGGGCCAACTCAAGGTGCACAGCCGCTCGGCGCAGAGCATGCAAATGACGTTCGCGTGCCAGATACGGCAGATCAGCATGCGGATCACATTCAACCGTGCTGAAAATCAGGGATCGCAGTTGTTCAAGACCTGCCCCTGTTTTGGCAGAAACGGCAACTGACGCTTCGGGCCCCGAGGTGAAAGACAGTGCTGAGGACGAACGATACGCGTCCACCGAGTCATGCGGTTTGGCGCCGCCAAGCAAGTCCACTTTATTTGCTACACGCAACCGCGGACCCGTAAATGCGATATGTGCAAGCGCCTGCGGCAGCACCGGCTGCGAAAGGCTGGCATCCACCATGACCAGCAGCAAATCCGCCTGTTCAATTTCCTTGAGTGTTCGCTCTATGCCGATACGCTCAACCGGATCGTCCGTCTGGCGCAAACCGGCGGTATCAATTAAGGTGACACGTATGCCATCAAGTTCAATATCCTGATGGATCGCGTCGCGCGTCGTGCCGGCAATGTCAGTAACAATTGCCCTATCCTCTCCGCTGAGGGCATTGAGCAGACTGGACTTGCCGACATTGGGCTCACCAGCGATGACAATCCTCAAACCCGATGCCAGTTTGGCTGACGCACGTGCCTGCTTTTGCATGGCGTCCAGCTGCATCCGGCAACTGCTCAGTCTGCCCAAGGCATCCGATTGCTTGAGAAACTCGATTTCCTCTTCCGGAAAATCCAGCGTGGCCTCAACCAGCAGACGCAACTGAAGCAGGGTATCAGCCAGTTGATTGATGTCACTGGAGAATCGCCCCTGCAAGGACGACATTGCCGCTCGTGCCGCGCGCGAAGACCCGGCATCAATGAGGTCAGCTACCGCTTCAGCCTGAGCCAGATCGAGCTTGCCGTTCAGAAATGCACGCTCAGTGAATTCTCCCGGGCGAGCCAGACGCAAGGCGAATCCAACAAACTCTGGAGTCTGGCTCATGGTATGAGCTATTGCAATTATTTGCTCCACACATAGCTTGAGCAGCGCCGGCCCGCCATGACCCTGAAACTCAATGACATGCTCACCAGTGAATGAAGCGGGCGCAGGAAAATACAGGAGCACGCCCTCATCAATGACCTGCGAATGCTCGTCGCGCAAGCGAACCAGATGGGCAAAACGCGGCTTTGGACGAAGGGAAAAAGCAGTTTGACAAAGGTGGTGAAGCGCTGAAGCCCCTGCATCTGATGCAGCACCAAACTCGGAACCAGATTTGGCAAAAGCGCCGTCAACAGACTGACCGTGTGAGGACGGAATACTGATGCGTATCACGCCGATGCCGCCCCGGCCCGGGGCTGTTGCAACGGCTATGATCGCATCAGGACTCATGGCCATCAGGCCTTTTGCGGGTTTGCTTCAATCATGCGGGTGATGGACCATTGCTGTGCAATGGACAGGATGTTGTTAACCACCCAGTACAGCACCAGACCCGAGGGGAAGAACAGGAACATCACCGAAAACACGATAGGCATCATCATCATGACCTTCGCCTGGATAGGATCCGGCGGCGTGGGGTTCAGCTTGGTCTGAACAAACATGGATGCAGCCATGATGATGGGCAACACATAGAAAGGATCGGGAGAGGCCAGGTCATGGATCCAGCCGATCCACGGTGCGTTTCGCATCTCAACGCTGGCCAGCAATACCCAATAAAGCGCCAAAAATACCGGAATCTGGACCAGAACCGGCAGGCAGCCACCCAGCGGGTTGATCTTTTCGGTTTTATACAGCTCCATCATGGCCTGATTCAGGCGCATGCGGTCATCGCCGTATTGCTCGCGCAGGCGGGTCAGACGCGGCGTGAGAGTACGCATTTTGGCCATGGACTTGTAACTGGCCGCCGACAGGGGGAAGAAGGCCAGCTTCACCAAAATGGTAAGCAGTACGATAGCCCAGCCCCAGTTGCCCGCCAGTGCATGCAGTTGTTCCAACAACCAGAACAGCGGCTTGGCAATGATGGTCAGCCAACCATAGTCACGCACCAGATCAAGGCCTGGAGCCATGGATTCGAGCAAGTGCTGGTCTTGCGGACCGACAAACAGGCGGCTGGTTCGGGTCGATGTGCTGCCTGGTACCACAGAACCCAGATTGCTCACAAAACCGATGGAGTAGAGACGGTTATCCACTTTGCGGGCGAAGTTTTCGCGGGCGCTGCCGTCTGCCGGAATTAGGGCTGTAACGAAATAATGCTGCACCATGGCCACCCAGCCGTCAGATGCGTTCTTGACAAAACTGGCTGAGTTTTTGGCAATCGAGGAGAAATCGATTTTTTGATATTTACCCTCATTGCTGAAAACAGCGGGGCCAGTGAAGGTGCTGTAGAAGGATGATTCGCCTTCAGGTGCACCATCATCCCTCATGATCTGAGCATAGATGGACGGTTCGATGGGGGATTCGCTACCGTTGTTGACCTCATGGATAACATCGATGTCATAGCGGCCGCGGTGCAGCACGTAAATGATCTTGGACTCCACACCACTGCGCCGTGACATGAACTCCAGACGCAGGGTGGTTTCACCGTCTTTCAGTACCGTGTGATTGCCTGGCTTGAGTTCATAGATCTGTCGATGATTGGCCAGCAAAGGTGAACCCAGAAAACCGGTCTGCACCCAGTAGGTACGCTGCTGGGAGTTGTCGAGCAATCGCATGGGGCCTTGCTGGGGCGACGGAAGCGGATGCTCTGTCAGACTGGCCTGCCGGATCTGTGCACCTTCGGTGGAAATCTTCAGGGTAAGGACATCTGTCTTGAATTCGATCAGCTCAGCGACTTTGGCCGATGTGGCTGCTGTATCGGATGCTGTTCCAGCAACCGCAGTGGCTGGTGTACCGGCCGCACCGGCAGCGCCTGCTTTTGCGTCAGCCGGCGGTGCCACGGCTGCACTGGGAACATCGGCCGGCGCGCTGGCAGCACCTGACTCAGGCTTGGCTGCTGACTGCGTGGCTGTGCTCAGTCCGAACAGGGTGGGCTGACCAATGGAGCGCTGATAATTGTCCCACAGCATCAAAAGCGATACTGAAAAAATGATGGTAAGTATCATCCTGCGGGTGTCCATCAACGATCCTTTGAATTCAATGTGTTGGGGGTTAGAACTGTCCCTGCTGCTGATGCGCCGGGCAAAGCGGATACGCGCTCAGTCTCAGGAAAGGGAACGGGGTCAAAACCGTGGGAACCCCACGGGTTGCACTTGCACAACCGTTTGACCGTCAGCCAACTGGCAGCACCAAACGGATGACTGGCATAGGCCTGAAGCGCATACTCTGAACAACTGGGAATGAAACGACAGCTGGGTGCCATCCACGGACTGAACCCAAGCTGGTAGCCTCGTACAATCGCACGGGCCAGCACCGAACCCCAAGAATCGCTGACCGCGCTTAGGTGCGTTCCTGGATGCTGTTGAAGAGTTGCTGCAGTTCGTTCCACCACTGTTTCCTGTCACTCAAACCCATGGACTGAATGGGCGAAACCAGACGGATCAGCAGATCTTCGTTCAGACCGGTTTGTTTTCGCCATTGAAGGTGTGCCTGACGGACCAAACGCTTGAAGGCATGCCGGTCAACCGCCCTAGCCGCCCAGCGCTTGGGCACCAGGACACCAAGACGACTGCCCGGTTGTTCGCTGATGGTTCGGAAACACTGCAACCTGCGAGTCCGGCACAGAGGTCTCTGTGATAACAGTCCGGTAAATCCGGTGGACTGCGCAATGCGGTTGGCGTGAGTCACCGAACCGCCAAAACGGTCAGGGTGTCCGGTATCAGACGCCCAGACGGGCGCGACCCTTTGCACGACGTGCACGGATCACGGCACGACCGCCACGGGTTTTCATGCGAACGAGAAAGCCGTGTGTGCGTTGACGGCGTACTTTGGAAGGCTGATAGGTGCGCTTCATGTGGACCTCAAGATTATTTCAAACCGGAAAACCCTCGATTCTACAATGGATTGGCAAACAAGCGCAATGTAAACACATTCTGCCTGCAAGCCGGCAGCATCCGGGTGACAGCAAGGAGCCGATTGAAATGAGACTAGACGGGGCGAGGGGAAAGCGCCGGAGTTTAGGTACAATGTTCGCCCGGAAGGCAACCCGCCGTCCCCCCCGCCTTGATAGCCGATCTTGCCGTGATTGAACAATACTGGTCCCAGTGCCTGGACATTCTGTCCAAAGAAATCCCGGAAAAACTTTTTTCCCTATGGATCAAACCCTTGAAAGCCGTTTCGCTGAGTGCGGACGGAAAGGTCATGATCATCTCCGCCCCCAACCGCTTCAAGCTGGACTGGGTGCTCAAGAATTATGCAGACCGCTTGCAGGACATCGTACGTGCGGACATCAATCCGGAGATTGACCTGCAATTTGAAATTGCCAGCAAGACACCGGGCCATGTTGGAACAGCAAACACGGACAACAATGGCGACAATTCCGCCAACGGGCCAGCAGCAAACAACGCTTCCGGTACAGGCGGCTCCCCTGAAAACCGGCGTTCCAATGCAGGCACCGGCGTCACCCCGGTCGGCGGCTCGATCGGCGGCAGTCAGGATGCAATCGGCAGCGGTCCGGAAAAATCCCGGCTGCACACTGAGCTGACCTTCGACAATTTCGTGTCCGGTAAAGCCAACCAGTTGGCCCGCGCTGCCGCGGAGCAGGTTGCAGCCAACCCAGGACTGTCCTACAACCCCCTGTTTCTGTATGGTGGTGTAGGTCTGGGTAAAACCCACTTGATCCATGCCATCGGCAATCATCTGGCACAGAAAAAGCCTTCGTCGCTGATACGGTACATCCATGCCGAGCAGTATGTCAGTGACGTGGTGAAGGCGTACCAGCGCAAGGCTTTTGACGAATTCAAGCGCTATTACTATTCGCTGGACCTGTTGTTGATTGACGATATCCAGTTTTTTGCTGGTAAAAGCAGAACGCAGGAAGAGTTTTTCTATGCCTTCGAGCAACTGATTGCCGGACGCAAACAGATCATCATCACCAGCGATACCTACCCAAAAGACATCCAGGGTATGGATGACCGACTGATATCCCGCTTCAACAGCGGGCTGACAGTTGCCATTGAGCCCCCGGAGCTGGAAATGCGGGTGGCCATCCTGATGAAGAAGGCGGAACAGCAAAACGTCCAGATGGCCGAGGAAGTGGCTTTCTTCGTGGCCAAACACATGCGGTCGAACATCCGCGAACTCGAAGGCGCTTTGCGGCGTATCTGCGCGTTTGCATCGTTTCACAACAGACCCATCAACCTGGATCTGGCGCGCGATGCCCTGCGGGACATGATCTCGATCCATCACGGACAGATCTCGGTCGAAACCATCCAGAAAACGGTCGCTGAGTATTACAAGATCAAAGTGGCAGACATGTACTCGAAACGCCGGCCCGCCAATATCGTGTTGCCGCGACAGGTTGCCATGTACCTTGCCAAGGAAATGACGGAGAAGAGTTATGTGGAGATCGGAGAACTGTTTGGGGGGCGGGACCACACGACGGTGTTGCATGCAGTGGGCAAGATCAATGAACAGCGGGGCCAGATACCGGAGCTGAACCATGCCATTCACGTGCTTGAACAGACCTTGAAGGGTTGAGTCAGAGGCAGAAAAGGTTCTTTCTAGAGCTGTGGATAACTCTGTATGGCATGGGGGTAAGCGGGTGACTTATCCACAATACAAAAAGAACCTCGAAGATGTCCAAAAAGTTATCCCAGTTGTCCCCAGTGCTGCCACAAGGTTATCCACAGGGTTAAAAAGAACTCAAGTGACTGTTTCGAAAGGTGTAAAAAACTTATCCACCGAATCGGGTACACTCTATTAACTATTCTTAAAAGGATATATTGGAATGCAATTAATCGTCAGCTCGCGAGACGCACTTGTGCGCAAGCTGCAGGTGGTCAGCAATATTGTCGAGAAGCGCAACACCCTGCCCGTTTTGGCCAATGTCCTGATACGCAAGCAGGGGCAACGGGTTGAGTTGGTGTCCACTGATGTGGAAATGCAGATTTCCACCGAGGCCGATATGGGTGTAGGAGCTGATGCGGTATCCACGACGGTAGGCGCCCGCAAGTTGCTGGATATCCTGCGGTCGCTGCCTGATGGTGTGGATGTCAATTTGAAGCAGGATGCCCGCAAGATTTCAGTCACCGGCGGCAAGAGCCGGTTTTCATTGCAGACACTGCCAGCCGAAGATTTTCCGCTGGTACAGGAACCCTCTGAGTGGTTGGTCAACCTGTCGCTCACACAGGGTTTGTTGAAGCAGTTGCTCTCCAACGTGCATTTCGCCATGGCGCAGCAGGACTTACGGTATTACCTCAATGGCGTATTGCTGGTGATTGAAAGTGGTCAGGTATCCGCGGTTGCAACAGATGGTCACCGCATGGCCTATGCCAATGTACAGACTGATGTTCAAGCGGGCCTGGCTGCCCAGCAGGTCATCATTCCCCGCAAAACGGTGCTCGAATTGTTGCGCTTGCTGTCTGACAATGATGACCCCCTGAGCATTGAACTGGCCAGCAATCAGGCGCGCTTCAGCTTTTCAGAGATCCGCCTGATTTCAAAATTGGTGGAAGGCAAGTTCCCGGATTATCAGCGCGTAATTCCGAAGCATGCCAACCAGGTTGTGCTGGTAGAGCGCGAGGTGTTCTTGCGCTCACTGCAGCGCGCATCCATTTTGACATCCGACAAGTTTAGGGGTGTGCGTTGCATTTTCAATCAGGGATTGATGACTGTCAGTGCTTCGAACTCTGACCAGGAAGAAGCCAGCGATGAAATCGAGGTGTCTTACGATGGCACGCCGATTGATATCGGTTTTAACGTGACTTACTTGCAGGACGTACTGAACAATCTGAAAACAGAAAAAATCCGTCTGGTTTTGAGTGATGGCAACAGCAGTGCGCTGGTGACCAAACCGGAGGGAGACGATTTCAAGTATGTGGTGATGCCCATGCGCATTTGATGCATGACGCAATACGTTTTTTATTTGAACAAAAATACAGTGATTGAACAGTTTGATGACTACAGAACAGATTGAAGAGGGAAACCCGTCGGGTGGCCAATATGGCGCCGATTCCATCAAAAT
>SXZD01000027.1 GCA_005788065.1 Burkholderiales bacterium | reverse complement strand
CGGCCTGCGACATCCCCTCGCACCTGTACAGCTTCTCGTTTGCGCAAAACCCGGAGTGGTCGCGCAGCTATTCGGGCAGTCGCGAGATTCTGGACTACATTCACCGCATGGTTGAAGCGTTTGATCTGCGCAAGAGCGTGCGTTTCGGTCAGACGGTCAATCAGGCTGTCTGGCAAGAGGGTCCGGCGCACTGGGAAGTGACTGTGGCCGAGGGCGGGGTGTACCGCGCCAAGTCGGTGATGATGTCCGGCGGTCCGCTGTCCAATCCGAAACTGCCCGCCATCAAGGGCGTGGATGTGTTTCAGGGTAAAACCATGCACAGCGCCCGGTGGGACCACAGCTACGATCTGAAGGGCAAGCGCGTGGCCGTGATCGGTACCGGTGCCAGTGCCATACAGATCATCCCGGAGTTGGTCAAAGACGTGTCGCTGCTCAAAGTGTTTCAGCGCACGCCGGGTTGGGTACTGCCGCGCCCGGACTTTGAAACGCCTGAGTGGAACAAGGCGCTGTTCCGCCGTCTGCCGTTTGCGCAGACCGCCATGCGCGAGGCCCTGTACTGGCTCCATGAAAGCATGGCCACAGCCGTCATCTGGAATTCGCCGTTGACCAAAATCGGGCAGAGACTGGGCAAGCTGTACATCAATGCGCAGGTCAAAGACAAATGGATGCGCCGCCAACTGACCCCCGACTTCAATCTGGGTTGCAAGCGGATACTGATCAGCAATGATTTTTATCCGGCGCTGCAAAAACCCAATTGCGAATTGATCACCTGGCCGATCGACCGCATCACCGAAAACGGAATCCGCACAGCCGAGGGTGTGGAGCACCGTATTGACTGCATCGTGTATGCCACCGGTTTTGATGTGCCGAAAAATTCTGCCCCGTTTACGGTCCGGGGTCGCGACGGGCGCGACCTGGCTACAGATTGGAAGCGCGGCGCACAGGCCTACAAGAGCATCAACATCAGCGGTTATCCGAACCTGTTCATCACGTTTGGTCCGAACAGCGGTCCCGGGCACAACTCGGCGCTGGTGTACATGGAAAGCCAGATTGCATATGCGGTGGATGCGATTGTGCGCATGCTGGCCGGCGGTATCCGCATCATGGATGTGAAGGCGGATGCGCAGCAGCGTTACAACGTGGATATTCAGAAGCGTCTGTCCAAAACCAACTGGAACTCGGGCTGCAGCAGCTGGTACCTGACAGAGGATGGTTTCAACGCGACCATGTATCCGGGGTTTGCAACGCAGTATGCAAAGCAGATGGCCCGCTGGGAGCAGAAAGACTACGAGCTGCACAAGGTACGGCAGGTCTGACGCCACTGGTCTTTATCCGAGGACGCGCAGACAACTTCATATTATTAACAATCTTTTTAAAATTAGGCGCCATCCTCGAACTCTACTCCCCTTTAGAGGGGGGGTGGGGGGCGGGGGCGAGCACTACCCTTCAGGGTAACGAAAGACATCTTGAAGGCGCACCTTGGACACCTCAGTCCGCACCAGTCACCGTTGGCGGTTCCGCATGTCGCGGGAGATCGTTGCATCTTCCGCGAAGATGCTCGCGCTGACTTGTCTGGTGGTGGCCGTCCTATCTGCTATCTTCGATCAGTCAGCCGTGCGTGACATCCGCTTGCTGGCCTGCGCCCTGGTGGGTGCGGCCAGCCTCTGCGCTGTCTGGCTGATCAAGAAACGTCATTTCAATGCCGCAGTCGCACTCCTTCTCGTCAGTCTGTATGCGGCCAGCGCGGCGGGTGCCATCGGCACCCAGACCGGTTTGCGTGCACCGTCGCTGCTGGTGCTCAGTCTGTTTTCGCTGGTATGCGCGTTTGCCTTGCCACGCTGGCTGGCGCTGTCGTGCATCGGGCTGAATGCCGCTTACTTGAGTTTGCTGCTGGCGCTGGAGCGCAATGGCGTCATCGATCCGATGGCACACCTCAATTCCCTCAATAGCATGTCTGTATTTATCGTACTGCTGACCTTGTCAGTCATCTGCGGCATGCTGGGTTTTCCGCTGGGTCGCCAGATCGACAGGGCAATGACGCGCATGCACAACAGTCGACGCAATCTGGGGCGCAGTCGCGAGATGTACCGCTCTCTGGTGGAGGGCGCTCCATTGGGCGTGGTGAACTTTGATGCGCAGGGTTTGATCACGTCGGTCAATCCGATGGTTACGCAATGGACTGGAATGTCCGTCTCCGAGTGGATCGGCCGGCCTGTGTCCACTTTGCTCCGCACCGAATTGCCCGCTTCATTTGCACAAGTCCACGCACAACCCATGCGTTTCGATGTGCAATTGGAAGCAGGCATATCGGACGTTTACGGGCAGGACGATCGCTGGCTGTCTGCGACGGTATCCGCCTTTCCGCATGGAGCCGGTGGTTATCGGGGCGGTGTAGCCCTCTTGCTGGATGAAACCGAGCGCAAGCGGGGCGAACTGGAGCTTATACGAACCAAAGAAGCTGCTGAAGCCGCCGCTCATGCCAAGACGCGGTTCCTGTCGCACATGTCGCATGAACTGCGCACACCCATGACAGGCATTATCGGCAGCATCGATCTGGCGCGCGATTCACGAATTACGCCCGAGAAGCGGCAACGCATGCTCGGTCTGCTAGACACATCGGCGCGCGGCATGCTGCGCTTGCTGGACGACATTCTGGATTCTGCCCGCATCGGCGAGGGTCGCTTGCGCCTGGACCCGGTTCATTTCAGTCCGCACGCCTTGGTGATGCATGCGCAGCAACTGTTCCGGGTGTCGGCTGAGACCCGAGGGTTGGCGGTCATCGTGCAGGTGGATGGCAATCCCGACATCTTCTGCGTGGGTGATGCCATGCGGTTGCGTCAGGTGATCGGAATTTTCATGGACAACGCAATCCGGTTTACCGATCGCGGAGGTATCACCCTGAGGGCAAGTCTGTCGCTGGATGAGTCGTCCGTCGCACAGTCTGCCTCAGAGTCCGTTGCCCTGTTCCGGGTCAGCGTCAAAGATACCGGGATCGGCCTGACAGAAGATCAGACCCGCCAGATGTTTCAACCGTTTACTGAACTGGGTTTGAAGCGAGCTGAAAATCAACGCGGAGCGGGCTTGGGGCTGTCGATCGCCAAAGGATTGATTGATTTGATGGGTGGCCGTATTGGCGTGCGCAGCGTGGCGGGCAAGGGCAGCGATTTCTGGTTTGAAGTCCCGCTGCCTGTGGTGCGCGTCAAACGACGAGAGCGAGATGAAAATCTGGTTGGATGAACTTTTAGCGAGAGCCCGTCAAAAAGCCGGCATTGTTTTTTCTCTGGCCTTGACGCTGCTGATGGTGTCGTTGGTATGGAGCGTGCCCGTTTATGAACTGAACCGCAGCCATGAATTTGCGGTCAAGTCTTCGCTGCTTCGGACCGAGCTGGGCGTGCGTGCCCTGCAGCAGCATGTCGAGAGCATCGGCACTCATCTGGATTCGGCACTCATTGACTTGCGGCATGAATGGAATGAGTCTCCGAGCCGGTTTGACGAGTTTTCTCGCCGACGCATCAGCAGCATGAGTGAGTTGGCATTTCAGGTGAGTGTGGCCAGCGCGGACGGAAAGCTTTTGTATTCGTCCCTGCGTCGCAATCTCGGTGAGGTCTACGTTAAAGACCGGGCTTATTTTCGGCAGTTTGCTGACAAGCGTCAGGGTGATTCGCTCTATATCAGCGAACCGGTGATCGGCAAGGTCAGCGGGCAGCGCAGCATGCAATTCTCGCGTCCCTTGTTGACAGGGGCTGATGGCCGGTTTGCCGGAGTCATGACGATCTCGGTCGCTCCCGCGTTGCTGACATTCGACTTGCAACGCCGGTTCGGTTATGAAAACACAGTGGCGGAGGTGTGGTCGGGATCCGGGGTGTTGCTCTCTCGCATGCCGGAGCTTGCGGAACTGAAAACCCAGATAGAACCGTCGAGCAAATGGCTGAGTCCGGGCGCAGAGTTTGTGCGTTCGCCGTTTGATGGGCAGGAGTATATCTGCAGTCGCTCTGAGGGCGACCTGAAAGTGATTTCGTACGTGGTATGCGAAACCAAGGCCTTCGTACTGAAAGATTATGTGGCACTGCGTGAGCGCCTGTTTCTGGCGTGTCTGTTGCTCACGGCGATCTTCCTGGTGGCAACCGGCTATTTTTTGCGCTACCGCACCGAGCGGGACCGCTCCATGCGCGAGCTTGCCATGAACCGGCAGATCATTGCCAGTGTGCAGCAGGTGGCGCGTTTGGGCGACTATGTCTGGGATGTAGAAAAGCAGACGCTCAGTCCGAGCGAAAACCTCAACGACATTTTGGGATTTGGCAGTCAAACGGTGTTATCGGGCAGGCAGTTCCTTCAACTGGTGCTGGAGGATGACCGCATCATGTTGCGCGAGGCACTTGCACGTTGTGCCGAGCTCGATGAGTCGGCCGACATCACCTTCCGCTGGGCTGCCACCATGTTCCGTCCGCAGTTGTGGATACGCATGCATGGACGGCGCTTCATCTCCATCAATGCTGCCGGCGAGAAGCGTACGCTGGTGGTCGGCATCATGAAAGACATTTCGGACGTCAAGTCGCGTGAACAGTCCCTGATCCTGGCTAAAACCGAGGCAGAGGCCGCCAACCAGGCCAAGTTTGAATTCCTTGCGACCATGAGCCATGAACTGCGCACACCGATATTCGGCATCAGTGCCGGCATGGAAATCGCACTGCGCAGCCCCTCGCTGGATGACCGCACCCGCCGGTCGCTCAATGCCAGCCTGCGGTCGGCCAAGCACTTGAACCAGTTGGTGGATGATGTGCTGGATTTTGCCAAGCTGGACTCGCGCGCGATGATGCTGGACGACCAGCCTTTCAACATCGAAGAGGCCCTGACAGCGGTTATTGATCTGTTTGCAGAGCGGGCACAAGAGAAAAATCTGTCGCTGACGCTGGAGGCGGGTGGACTGACTGCGCTGTATGTGCGAGGGGATGAGCGCCGTTTCCGTCAGATATTTTTCAATCTGGTGGGCAACGCAATCAAGTTTACAGCGGAGGGCAGCATCGGCTTGATCGCATCGTCCATGCTTGTATCTGACGGGTCTGTCGCACTGACCGTCGATGTGCGTGATACGGGTATCGGCATCCCGAAAGAGCAGGCGCAACGTCTGTTCTCGCCCTTCGAGCAGGGCAGCGTGCAGACCGGGGTGCGCTACGGTGGTACCGGTCTCGGCTTGTCGATTTCGCGCCAGTTGGCATTACTGATGAATGGGGACATCTCGGTCAGCAGTCAGGCAGGGCAGGGCAGTACCTTCCGGGTGGAGGTTCGGGTGCCGGTGGCTGCAATGCAGCCGCTTTTTGCGCAATAATAACGCTGTTTTTTACAATGTGTAACACTCGGCAATGTCAGTACAAAGTGGTTCGGATTTTTCCTTGCGCCCAGACAGTACCCGGGGCAGCGGAATCGGCTTGATACGTGCGCCCGGCGCCATCACTTATCTGTCAGGTTTTCTGCTGGTGGCATTTCTGGTTATCGGCTTGGCTGCATTTACGCTGATGCAGGAGCGCGCGCGCCACCGGGAGCGCGCCGTGGTGGCCACACAGAATATCGCCAATCTGCTGGAGCAGCACACCAGCGATACGTTTGAGCAGGTGGACCAACTCGTGCGTTCTGCTGTCTGGTACATCGAGGATATGCTGGCCAAAGGCCCTCTGGACGCACGAACCCTGAATCGCTATCTGGCTCACGAGGCGAGCCTGATGTCCGACATCCGCGGGTTTCGGATGGCCGACGCCAACGGTGTAGTTCGATATGGACTGAATGACAGCGACGCCCTGCAGCCCGTGTCGGTCGCAGAGGAGGCGTTCTTCAAGGCTGCCCTGCAATCTGACGCTTCAAAGTCCGTTGTGATGGGACCGCTATTTGCTCCGATCGCCCAAAGATGGGTCATCGTGTTCGCGCACCAGGTACGCAAGCCGGATGGCAGCGTGGCTGGTGTTGTGTATGCCAACTTTCCGACCGATTCGTTCGAGCAGGTTTTCTCCAGTGTGCAGCTCGGTCGACAGGGTGCAGCCACCATACGCGGCACGGACATGGCTTTGGTGCATCGGGTACCGACCACCAAAAATGCAGTGGGTAGCCGCAATGTTTCAAAAGAGCTGAGTCAGAATATCGAACTCAGCCCGGTTGCCGGTGTTTACCTCGCTGCCACGGCGCTTGACGGTATTGAGCGTAGCAATGCCTACCGACGCGTCGGCAACTATCCTTTTTATGTGATCGTAGGCCAGGCCACATCAGATTATTTGCGCGGATGGATCGCCAGTCTGGTGCTGGTCAGTGGTTTGAGTGCATTTGCGCTGCTCGCGGCCGGGATGGCGGCGTGGTATGCGTGGCGTTCGCAGCAGCGTCTGCTTGCAGATCTGCGGGAAAAAACCCGGTTGGCGGCCGAACTGGAACAGTCGGACACGCAGCGTATGCTGCTGAACGCCGAACTGGAGGTCAAGGTGCGGCAGGCACAGGCAGCCACGGTTGCGCGCGATGCGTTTCTGGCGCATGTCTCGCATGAAATGCGTACCCCCCTGCATCAGATCAGCGGTCTGGCAGCGTTGATGGGACGTCAGCCCCTGAGCGACAGGCAGCAGGGCTGGCTGCGCGCGCTGCAGCAATCTGCCGCGCGCATGACGGCCATGGTTGACCAAGTGCTGGCATTCGTCAAACTGGAATCCGAGGAACCTGCTTTCAGCAGTACGCCGGTCGCATTGCCGTCTTTCATACAGCAGACAGCGTTGCGCTGGCAGGAAGCATTTACGGCAAAGTGTCTGCAGTTCGAGTCTCATTGCGAGCCCTTTGACTGCGCCGTGTCGGGCGATGCGGAGCAATTGGCGCGCGCCTTGGACAGCCTGCTGCAAAATGCGCTTGAAAACACGAGCAGCGGTAGGGTCATTCTCGCCTGTGCGCTGGCGGGGCGAGAATCCTCACACCTGACGGTTCGCTTTACCGTGAGCGACACCGGGTCAGGCATCAGTCCGGAACTGCGTCAGCGTCTGTTTGATGTGTTTGAACAGGCCGACTCGTCATCCACTGCCGAGCGTGGCGGCATGGGGCTAAGTCTGGCCATCGTACGCAAGATGGCGCGCCTGATGGGCGGAGATGCCGGGGCCGACAGTGTCTCCGGCCAGGGCGCCGAGGTGTGGTTTACCGTGCGTTTGCCCAAGGCGGGGGCATAACCTCCACAGCCCCGTTCAAGCGGCCATCGGCTCGCTGAGGGTTTGCGCTGACCGTGCTGCGCTCTTCGAGGCAGATGCGGTTGAGCCGATCGCCCGCGGGGACAATGCGCTGCGGGTGGCAAGCCAATCCGTTGTCTTGGGCCAGATGGCCTTGGGTGCGAGGCTGCCGCCCAGAATGCCGATGTGACCACCGGGACCTTCAAACAGTTCGCGGTCTGTGCTGGCAACTGCTTGCAGCACGCCTTTGCAGGCCTGGGTGGTGGCCAGATTGTCGCGATCGCCGGTGATCACCAGAATGCTGCTCTTGATGTTGCGGAATTCGACCACGCGACGACCCACCGTGAAGCGGCCGCGTCGGAAGGTTTCGTTTTCCAGCAACACGCTGCACATGAAGTCGCGAACCACGCCACCGGGATATGCTTCCAGATTGTCGATGAATGCGGCCTGATTGGCATGCTGTTGCACGTAATCGCGGTTGGCAATTTTCAGGGCCAGGTTCACATAGCCCTTCATGCTGGCAACCGGGTCCATCAGCTTGAAGCCGATGACGTTCATCCAGCCCGGTGAATAGGTCATCCAGGCAGGCAGGGCGCGCAGGTTCAGGCCTGTGCGGCGCATCAGTTTGTGCACGCGCTTGTAGTAGGCGCCCATCTGACCGTTGGAGTGTCCATCAAACGGGGTGCCCAGCATGATAAGGTTTTGCACGTCGTCGTGGCGGGTGGTCGCTGCGTACACAGCGGCCAGCATGCCACCCATGCTCCAGCCATGCAGGCTGAGCCTGTCCTTGCCGCTGTGGGCGCGGATGGCGTCCATGCACTGCGGCAGCATGTCGAACATGTAATTCGACAGTGTGTAGGCCGCCTGTTTGACGCCCGGCTTGCCCCAGTCAATCAGGTACACGTCGTGGCCCTGTGCCAGCAGGTGTTTGATGAAACTGCGCTCTGGGAACAGGTCATAAATCAGCATGTTCACTGCCAGCGGGGCCACGATGACAACCGGCACGGCGTGACGGTCTTTTTTCACCTCGACTAGCTGGCCGTCCAGTTCGACATGGCTCTCGGTCAGGGGATGATAATGACGCACACTGGCCAGATCGGCGGTGGCGATCACGTCAAACGGCGTGCGACCGGCCACCACCATGCTGGATGCCCGGAAAAACCGGTCGCGGGTGTTGGTCGAGATGTGCTTGAGGCGTTGCAGGCGTTGAACTGAGGTTTTCATGGCGTGCGCAGTTATCGGTTGATTGCGTTATTCGTTTGTCGGATTTGATGTGCCGGTTTGACAGCTTGATCGGCGACCTTTGCAGCTTGCTGATCAGATGTCCTGATTTGTACTCTTCGGTAACATTATTTCTGTTTTTTGTCGGTGCGTCCTCTCATTTTTTAGAGTTTTTTCTCGCATCCGTAAGCCATCCGGGGCAAGTGTCCATGCGGGTTTGAGTGAATTTTCCCCGGTTGGCAGGATGCTGTGCTTTACATCTGACGCTATATGTAGTCAAATTGCTGTATGCCTGCCATCAAAAAACCCGCATCCACGTCCGCCTCCGTCAGCCCGACATCCCCGTTGGGCGACCCTGAGTCATCCAGTCGCATTTACGGTGGTGAAAGCCGCGAAGATCGGCACTTGCGCCGACGTGAGCAATTCCTGGATGCCGGACTGGAGTTGATCGGCCGGGAGGGCTACCGGGCTGCGTCCGTGCGGGCGCTGTGCCGGCAGGCCAAACTGACGGATCGTTACTTCTACGAGTCGTTTGAGACCGTTGAAGACGTGCTGATCGGTGTTTATCTGCGCGAGAACGAGCGCCTGCGTGCAACGGTACTGGCAGCCATTCCGCCCATTCAGCCCGGTGTGACCGTGGGCGAGTTTGCCCGCCCGGCGCTGCATGCATTTTTTGAGGTGGCCCGCACGCCTCTGGTGGCCCGCGTGCTGTTGTTCGAAGTGATGGGGGTCAGCGACCGCGTCAACCGCATCTACCGTGACAACATCGCCAGCTACGGCCAGATGTTGATGATGATCGTGCGGTCGCTCTACAAGATGCGTCAGCTCAGCCCGGCGCAAGAGGAATTGCTGGCCATGTCGATCGTGGGGGGCATCAGCCAGACCACCATGGCATGGATTGTCTCGGACTTTTCCATGCCGATTGACGATCTGGTGGATGTCACCACGCTCATACTGGAAGGCATCGTGCTGCGCCTCGATCTGAAGGTGGAGTAGAGAGTGACCGAGTGACCGAGTGACCGAGTGACCGAGTGACCGAGTGACCGAGTGACCGAGTGACCGAGTGACCGAGTGACCGAGTGACCGAGTGGCCTAGTCAAAGCACCTACTCGTCACTCGGCCACTCGTCACTGATATCACCGCTTGCTGAAGTACATGCGCTTGATCATGTGCGGAAGTACCTTCATCGCAGCGTACACAAAGTCCCACAGGTTGCGCGGCGAACCCATGCGCATGGCATGCTTGATGACCTCATAGGTCTTGCGGTCCTGCGGATACCACCACAGATTGTTGGACGCACGGGCATAGTCCCAGTTGATGGCTTTGGGCTTGCTCATTTCCATCAGGCCTTCAGGACCATGGGTGCGGCCGATGCCGGACTCGCCGGGTCCGCCCCAGGGCAGGTCGGACATGCCGTGGGTGTAGAGGTGGTCGTTGATGGTGACCACGCCGCCGCGGACCCGCTTGGCCAGCGCCTTGGCACGGGGCGTGTTGCGGCTCCAAATGGACGCGGTCAGTGCCATGGTGCAGTCATTGGCCAAGGCGACCGCTTCGTCTTCAGTGCGGAACTTCATCACCGGCAACACCGGGCCGAAGGTTTCGTCGCGCATCAGGATCATGTCGTGTGTGACGTCGGTCATCAGGGTGGCCGGATAGAACTCGCCGGTCAGGCCTGCTGCCAGTTGTGATTGAGCCACAATCTTGGCACCGTTGGCCACCGCGTCATCCACCTGACGTTCAACGACACGGCGCTGCTTGGCAGTGGTCATGGCGCCCACGTCCACGGTGCACTCAGCATCCGGCACACCCTGGCGCAGGGCAGCGGTTTTTGCAGCCAGCAGTTTGACGAAGGGCTCATAGACCGCTTCGTGCACATAGATGCGTTCCACGCCACCGCAGGACTGCCCAGCGTTCTGGTATCCGGCCCATGCGGCACCGTTGGCGGCACGTTCCAGGTCAGCGTCCTCCAGCACGATCATCGGATCTTTGCCGCCCAGTTCCAGCGACAGGGGCGTGAGCGTTCTGGATGCCTGTGCCATCAGGTCTTTGCCGGCCGGTACCGAGCCGGTAAAGAAGACCTTGTCCACGCCGTTTTCAAACATGGCAGATGAAATGCCGGCACCGGGACCCACCAGGTGATGAAACAGGCCGTCGGGCAATTGGCCGGCCGCGACGATTTTTTCGATAGCCTGGCCGACTAGCGGTGTGGCGGCCGCCACTTTCAGCAGGATGGCGTTGCCGGCCATCAGACCCATGGCAATCTCGCCGAAAGGAATGGACAGCGGATAGTTCCAGGGACTGATGATCCCCACCACGCCCAGTGGTTCGTGCGTCAGCACCGAACGTTTACCGATCCAGATGATGGACGACATTTCACGACGTTCTGTTTTCAGAACCTTGGCTGCGTTGGCCCCATACCAGTTGCAGGCCAGCGTGCAGGGCAGCACTTCGGTGACCATGGCGTCCACCATCGTTTTGCCGTTGCTGATACTGACAATGCGGGCCAGTTCGTCAGCGTTTTCGATGATGTATTCGCGCATCAGGCGCAGGTGGCGGGCACGGGCCTCAAACGACAGGGCGCCCCAGACGGCTTGCGCCCTGCGGGCACGCGCAAAAATCTCTGGAATGGCCTGCACAGGCGTGTCGGTAATGCTGCCGACCACATCGCCGGTTGCGGGGTTGATGCCGGTTGTCATTGCAACCTGGGCTGTATCGTTCATCTTCATCCGAGTCTCCTTTGCTGCGGCCTGTCGGGCCGGGCTTTGATACGTTGAAATAGGGAAGCATGTGGATTGCTTACAACTGTTAGCATGGTATTTGTGATGACGATCGTCGTCAAATAATTCCGTAGAGGAATCACACTAGCGAGCTCCTGCGATGCATCGTTTGTGACGGCGCATTACGGTCGGCAAGCGGAAGAAAGACGGTTTGTGGGCGTCTATTCGGCAGCGCAGACCATCACCTTTGTGGCAGACTGCCTGCGTGTAACGATTCTTTTCAGAAAGGTTGGCATGAATCACTCGGGATTGAAGGGCTTTGCAGTCGGTCGTCTGTTGCGGGGCATGGGGTTTGCAGGCTTGGTCGCTTTGCCATTGGGTCACGCGCTGGCTGTCGAGATCAAGGCTGAAACCAAGGCAGACGCCAAAGTTGAGACCAGGACCGATGCCCGATCGGAGGGTCGGTCCTCTGGTCGCGAGAGCCGCGAAAACCGCACGGCTGCCGCACGCGATGCGGGTGACACAAAGTCCGCCAAAGATCGCGAGGGTACCTTTCAACAGGCCTTTGTAACGGTCAATGGTGCGCCCCAGTCGGTCGCCATGGCCGAGCTCCTGCTGCGCGAACAATTGCTGCGCGGTGCCACCGACAGCCCCGAACTTCGCAATGGCGTCCGTGAGGCATTGGTCGCCAACGCCCTGATGGAACAGGAAGCGCGTAAATCGGGTCTGGACAAAAACCCGTTGCTGCAGGCGCAGATGGACATGGCCCGTCAGCGCGTGCTGATCAATGCGTGGCAGCAAAAAATGCTGGCCGATGACAAGATCGGTGATGAGCAGGTGACTGCCGAATACAACCGGCAAGTGCAGCGCATGGCGCCTAATGATGTCCGTATCCGCCAGGTGCTGGTCGCCGATGAAGTCAGCGCCAAGCTGTTGCTGGACAAAGCCCGCAGCGGCGGCAAGATGGATGAATTGGCCAAAGAGTATTCACGTGAACCAGGCGCCAAGGATACCGGCGGCCTGAGCGACTGGATCAACCTGTCTGACCTGCTGCCCCCGTTGGCGCAGGCGGTGACCGGGGCGGCCAAAGGCAAGTTGCTGGACCAACCCGTTCAGACCCCCAACGGCTGGCACGTCATCCTGGTGGACGATGTGCGGGCTTTCAAGCCGCTGGCACTGGAAGAAATCAAGCCGCAGATTCTGGGGTTGCTGCAGCAGCGTGCGCTGCAGGAAAAACTCAAGGGTCTGAGAGGGCAGGCGAAGGTGCAGTGAGCCTTGTCGGTCAACCCGCCGGCGGTACGTTGACCACATTGACGATCAGGTCGATGACCGCATCGTCATACATCATGCCCACATGGCTGACCGTTTTGCCGTTCAGCCTGTCCTGAACGAGGATGTTGCGCACGCCGGGCTCTTTGACAAACTGGCTTTCGAACGGCGTGACAATCCAGTCGTCACGCGTGGCCAGCACGGTGTACTTCACACCCGGTACGGTGATCGCATTGGTGGTGAATTGGCGGATGAAGTCCGATTCATGAAACTGGTCGGCACAGGCCGGGCAGGTGCCCGCCTGATTGAAGCGCAATGCGCCACCGCTGGTGGTGCCCCGCACGCTGGGCGAGATGGCGGTGAAGTGTCTGATTTTGGAGGCGTAGCCTTTGTCCCGGATCAAGTAAAAGCCGATGAGTCCGCCCTGCGAATAACCGACCAAGTCGATCTTGCTCTGACCGGTCTGCTTGAGTACCCGGTCGATGGCAAGGGCGACTTCCTGCGCATTTTCTGCGACTGGCTTGCGGGCTTTCAGTGCATTGGTGGCATCGATTGCGCCGTAGTCAGCGCTGTAGACGCAGTGACCTTCTTTGACCAGACGCGGCCCCAGTGCCTTGAACGACAGCATGCTGGAATGCAGGGTGCCGTGTATCAGGAAAACATGCTGGCGTCCGCTTTGCGGCTTGCAATTGCTGCGGTTCACACCGTCGGGCATTTCACCCAGTGTGCTGGCCTTGAAAATGTTCTTGCTGCGGGTCACAGGGGTGGGTTCGGGCGCTTCCAGACTGTTGGCCCGTGCGGTGGTGCCGGCTGCAGAAGCGGATTTGACGCTCGGTGCCTTTGATGCGCAACCCGTCAACATCAGGGTGCCTGCCAGCACCGCAGCCAGCACGGATGCCCGGTGAAATTGCCATGAGTCCATGGATACCTCCTGTTGGCCATGCTTTGTCTCTTGCGCCTCGGTGTGTCCGCAGTCTTCACGCTGCGTGCAACCGCTTTGGGCGATCTTTGTTGATGGATATTACCAGTGAATGATCAACCTGAATGTGTGAGTGCCGCCGGGCAGGGAAGGGGATGATGCGTGCGCGCATCATCCGGACTCCGAAAGCCGCGCCCATCCGTGTCCAGCGCAACGTATCGACGGCAATCGATGTATCAGTAAAACCTTATGGATGGCTGCTTTAAAACTGACTTTACCTATGAGCCGGTGCTCACTAAACTGCCGGGCAGTACACGATACCGGATACGCGCATGCAAAACTTCATAGACCCAGCCATTCTGTTTTTTGTGTACGGAGTGTTTGCAGGGGCCGTCCGTTCCGATCTGGAAATACCGCCGGCGGTTGCCAAGTTCCTGTCCCTGTACCTGTTGATGGCGCTCGGTCTGAAGGGCGGTTTTGCGCTGGCCAAGTCGGGTCTGACCGTGGATGTTGGGTTGACCCTGCTGGCTGCAGTGGCGATGGCTTTTTTGGTGCCGCTGCTGGGCTATGCAGTGCTCAAACGGTTTGTTGCAAAATTTGATGCAGCGGCGGTGGCAGCCGCCTATGGATCTGTCAGTGCCGTTACGTTTGTGACCACCATCCAGTATCTGGATACGGCAGGCATTGCGTTTGGCGGTCACATGCCGGTGGCGATGGTGCTGATGGAGTCGCCTGCCATCATCGTGGCGGTGGTACTGGCCAACAGCATGCGCAAGACGCAGCACACGGCGGTGGGGCATATCCTGCATGAGTCCTTGACCAACGGCGCACACATGCTGCTGATCGGCGGCATGATCGTCGGTCTGGTGTCGGGGGACGCAGGGCAGGCTGTGATGCAACCCTTCTCGGTTGACCTTTTCAAAGGTATGCTGGCTTTCTTCCTGCTGGATATGGGGCTGATGGTAGCGCGCAACTTTTCAGATGCGCGCAAGGCATCGCCCGCGCTGCTGGCCTACGCGCTGTTGGCGCCTTTGGTGCATGCCACGATCGCGCTGGGATTTGCACGGTTACTCGGGTTGCCCGTGGGTGATGCCGTGCTGCTCATGGTGCTGTCAGCCAGTGCGTCCTACATCGTGGTGCCCGCTGTGTTGCGTGATGCCATACCCGAAGCCAACCCGGCCATTTATTTCGGCTTGAGTCTGGGCATCACCTTCCCGTTCAACCTGCTGGTGGGTATTCCACTGTATGCCCGCATGGCGCAGGCCGTGCTGGTGCCCTAGTGCCGGTCCTCAGTTTTTGCGCTGATTGACCGACTGCAGGATGTGTTGCCGGAAAGCGGCTGCCAGTGGTGACAGGCGCTTGCCAGACGGGTGTACCAGATGCCACGCTGACGGCAGCGGAAACCCCTGAACGTCGATCACCTTCACGCCGTTCTCGCGCTGGTGACCATGCAGCGCGTGCAGCGACACCACGCCAATGCCCAGCCCACCGGCCACGGCTTCTTTGACTGACTCGTTGCTGCCCAGTTCAAGTCGTACATCGGGCGTGAAACGATATTGCCTGAAATGCCGGTCAGCCGCCATGCGAGTACCAGAGCCTTTTTCGCGCAGAATGAATCGATGCTCCGCAAGGTCTTTCAGCGACACCTTCGCAGCGCGTGCGAGAGGTTCGCTGGATGCTGCGATGACCACAATCGGATTGGGCATGAACACCTCATCAGACAGTTCGATATCCGGTGGCGGCATCGACATGATGTACAGGTCGTCCTGATTGTCGCGCAGGCGTTGCACCACGCCGTCTCGGTTGAGAATTTCGAGCGCCACATCAATGTCCGGATGTTTGCGGCAAAACGCACCGAGCAGGCGGGGCATGAAGTATTTGGCTGTGCTGACCACAGAAATTTTCAGTTGTCCGCGCGTCAGTCCCCGGTATGAATCGCAGGTTTGCTCAAACGATGACCATGCCTGCGAAATGGTGCGTGCAGTCTGCGCCAGATCATGTCCCGCATCGGTGAGAAATATTTTTTTGCCCACCACCTCGTACAGCGGCAGACCCACGGATTCCGTTATTTCCCGCAGTTGCATGGAGGCGCTGGGTTGCGTGACATGCAGCGCGCGCGCGGCTGCGCTGACGCTGCCGGTGTCGGCCAGTGCCATGAAAAGTCGCAGTTGGCGGAATGTGATGTTCATAAGGTTTTTCTGATGATCAAAGTCAGATGTATCAGCTTGTGTCGCACGTAAGATGTATCAGATTTATCTGATGGATGTTTGACGTAGTATAAGTAAACTGCATACGGATCTCTGATGGCAAGGTGCTGTGTCCGCTGTGATTTCGTCCGGGAAAATGAGATGGGCGATTCATGGCGCAGAGCAGTGCAGAGGGTTGGCAATTTTGTGTTGGTCGCTGTCTTGATTTGTTTTGATATTTCCATGATAATGAAAATATGGAAGAGAAAGATATCGTCAAATGTTTGGCTGCTCTAGCCCAAGCCAGCCGCCTCCAACTGTTTCGTGCATTGGTGGTCGCCGGTCCGCAAGGCTTGACGCCGGGCGATCTGGCGCAGGCCACCGGCATGGCGGCTGCAACGCTGTCGTTTCACCTCAAAGAATTGCTCAATGCGGGTTTGCTGTCGCAAGAGCGTAGCGGCCGAAACCTGATTTACCGGGCCGACTTTGCCCGTATGAACGGTGTGCTGGCTTACCTGACAGACAACTGCTGCCAGGGGCAGCCTTGCCAAACGAGCGAAAGTGCCGTAGCCGGTGTTTGCGATTGTTGAAATCAAAGGAGTGTTTTCATGAAGCGTTTTCATGTGCACATGCATGTGCAGAATCTGCAGGCCAGCATTGCGTTTTACACGCGGCTGTTTTCTGCCCAGCCAACGCGCGTTGAAGCGGACTATGCCAAGTGGATGCTGGAAGACCCGCGAATCAATTTCGCCATCTCCACGCGTGGCAACGCAACCGGGCTTGACCATCTGGGCATGCAGGTTGATTCAGCCCACGAGCTGGATGAATTGAAAGCGGCTGCGGCATCTGCAGATCAGTCCCTGATTGAAGAGGGCGAAACCACATGCTGCTATTCACGCAGTGAAAAGCACTGGGTAACCGACCCGGATGGCAACGCCTGGGAGCATTTTCACACGCTTGACACAATTCCCGTGTTCACTGAAAAGACTGCCGCAGATGTTGCGCAAACGGCATCAGATTCTGCTTGCTGTGCGCCTGCCCAGCCCCAATCCGCCATCGCAGCTCAGGCGGTGGCCAGCGTGCCGTTTGTGGTTCGCAAGCCGGGTACGCCGCTGTCAATAACACCGGTTGTTGCGTCCTGTTGCGGGCCGTCAAGTGATAAAAAAACCTGTTGAGGAGACGGGGTGCTGAAGCGTCGCATTGAACTGTTCGTGGCCTTGCCCGTGGCCTCTCTGGCCCGGATCAGCCTGCAAAAGCAGATTACCGATATGGGTAGCCAATGAGTTTTTTCTGACTTGTTTTTTTGACTTGTTTTTTGACTTGTATTGACACGATGACCACCAACGTCCTTATCCTGTGCACCCACAATTCCGCCCGCAGCGTCTTGTCCGAGGGCATGCTCAATGAACTGGCCAGGCGAGCGGGGCGCGATGTGCGCGCCTACAGCGCAGGCTCTGCGCCCAGCGGGCGCATCAATCCGTTTGCCATCGAGGCATTGAACCATGCGGGTGTTTCAACCGAGGGCTACTACAGCAAGAGCTGGGATGAGTTTGCAAAGCCTGATGCGCCGCAAATGCGGATTGTGATCACCGTGTGCGATAGTGCAGCGTCTGAAACCTGCCCTTACTGGCCGGGCAGTCCGGTGAAAGTGCACTGGGGCTATCCGGATCCCAGTTCTGCGTTGGGAGGAGACGAGGGCAAGCGTCAGGCGTTTGAACTGACGCGTCAGGCCATCGGCTACCGCATGATGCAACTGCTCTCCCTGCCCCTGGAAACGATGGATAACGCCACGCTGCAAGCGGCGCTGGAAGATATTTACAAGCGCTGATACGGCGCGCGGATATTCCCATGTTCAATAAATTGTTTGCCGAATGGCTGGGCACGGCTTTGCTGCTGGCCATCGTGATTGGCTCGGGCATCATGGCTGAGCGACTGAGCGACGGCAATGTGGCAGTGGCGCTGCTTGCCAACACGCTGGCCACTGTTTTCGGGCTCTATGTGTTGATTGAAATGTTCGGGCCGGTCAGTGGTGCGCATTTCAATCCAGCGGTCTCGCTCGTCATGGCCGTGCGTGGAGAACTGCCGGCTTTGCAGTTACCTGCTTATGTAGCGGTGCAGTTGCTGGGTGCGGCCTGTGGTGCATGGATTGCGCACGCCATGTTTGACCTGCCGGTGTTGCAGTGGTCAGCAAAACTGCGCGGTGGGGCAGGACCATGGATTGCAGAGGCGGTGGCAACGGCGGGGCTTTTGCTGGTGATTCTGCGTTTTCCGTCTGCGCGGGTTTCAAGCGGCGTGGCAGCCTATATCGGCGCGGCTTACTGGTTTACGGCGTCGACATCGTTTGCCAATCCTGCTGCCGTGTTTGGCCGGATGATGAGTGACAGCTTTGCAGGCATTGCACCGGCGTCGGCCCCCGGGTTTGTGATGGCGCAACTGATGGGGGCGCTGGTGGGGCTTGTGTTGCACCGGTTGCTGGGGGTGAGATAGTTTGCCTTTTGATGATTGAGCCGCCGGGAATTCCCTTCGGGCCGAACCGGCCCCGATGAATCGGGGACTCGTTTCGGTAGTCGAAGGAGCCTGTAAAAAATTCTGTGTAAGTGCGTTCGGAATCAAGGGTGGTGAATGGTTATCCGTTCACCAAATTCCAGAACAAATCGATTCAACGCTGCTTTCCAGTTTTGGATAGGCATCGTCCACTTGCGACTGGCCTGCT
>SXZD01000286.1 GCA_005788065.1 Burkholderiales bacterium | reverse complement strand
CTGCCCATCTTCAGCGCTTCGAGCTGCTTGCGATCAAGTACTTCGACGCCCAGCTTGAATTCCTTCGAGAGTTTCTTGGCGGTATCGGCGAGATAGGTCGGCGTGCAGACATTACCGGGCAGGTTGCCCAGGTCCTTGGTCAGCGTCATGCCGCTGATGATGGCCTCACCCTGTGCGATACCGGCGATGACCGCACGCTGTTCGTCACGGTTGGCCAGCAGCACCACTTCGCTGGCACCGGCATCGCTGTTGTCTTCGGGGCGACCCTTGGTCTGGTCGAAACGATAAGCGGCCTCCAATACGGCCTGGGTACTGCAGGCCGCTTTCCAGAGGGTGTCGGCCTGCGCGACTTCGAATTCGTGCAGCGCCCAGGTACAGGCGCCACGGGGCAGTGACTGGACCGCACGTGCTGCAGCCTGCGCAGCTGATGCGAACACTTTGGGTTTGATGTCTGCCTGCTTGCCAAGGCCGACAACCACCAGACGCACACCGTCGAAGCCCGATGGCTGGCGAATGACGGTGACAGCGCCTTTTTTGTCGCTGATGTCGCCACTTTTTAGCAGTCGGGTGAGTGTATTGCCCATGATCTGGTCAAGGGCATGTCCGTAGCCGGAGAAGCCGTTATCACTGCAGACGCCAAGCACATGGGTACCCTTGCTGACCGTGTTGGCAAACGCTTTGACCTTGATGGCAATGGTCTGGAGAGTGGGCTGTCCGATGGGTCGACGGCCGGCTGGCAGTGCTTGCGCGGTCTTGCGGGAGCGTGGGGATGTCGGCGTCTGTGCGGCGGATTTACCAGCTTTGGTGGCGGGTTTGGAGTCTGCCTTGCCGGCGCGCTTGGGGTTTGAGGATACGGATTGTGTATTTGCGTTGCGGCGGGTGCTGGGCATGGCGTACGTTTTCCTGCAGGCGTGAGACAATACCGGCGATTATGGCGAGAGTGCCGAGCCTCGTCAAAACCAGGTTTTCACGCATGCGGCGGGACACATGATTTTTCGCAGGGCCATCCGTAACGAATTGGGACAGACTGCCAGCGGCGCGTTCATCGCGTTGCTGACCATTGTCATCACGGTCGCGCTCATCCGCAGTCTGGGGCAGGCGGCCAACGGGCGCATCGACAACGAATCGGTGGTCAACTTCCTGCTGTTCTCGACGCTGGCCTACATTCCGGTGGTCATGGTGCTCACTGTTTTCATGGCAGTCATGATGACCATGTCGCGAGCATTCCGCGAAAGCGAAATGGCGGCATGGTGGTCGGCCGGGCTTTCATTGGGCTCATGGGTAGGTCCTGTGCTGCGCTTTGCCATTCCCTTGTCTCTGGTGGCAGCCGTGTTTTCTGCTGTCATCACGCCATGGTCTCGGGTGCAAATGGATGAAACCGTCAAGCGTTTTGAACAGCGGGCCGATGTCTCCAAAGTGTCAGCGGGGCAGTTTCGGCAGTCGGGTAACGGATCTCGGGTGTTTTTCATTGAGCGTGAATCAGCCGACCGCCGTTCAGTGGAAGAGATCTTTGTCGTAACGCAGTCGGGCGACAAGACGTCCGTGGTGACATCAGCCGGTGGTGATGTCGTCACCCACGACAATGGAGAGCGCTACATGGTGTTGCGCGAGGGCGCCCGCTACGATTTTGCCCGTCAGGCCGGTGACTTCGATTTCATGCGTTTTGAATCGTATGGTATCCGGCTTGACCCCGGTTTTTATCTGCCGCCCGACCCGCGACTGCAGACCCGCGACCTGCGCTGGCTGCTGGCGGATGATTCGCCGGCTGCCCGTGGCGAGTTGCTGTGGCGCTTTGGTTTGCCGCTGTCAGCCGTGGTGCTGGCCTTGTTGGCCATTCCGCTTTCGTTCGTCAATCCCCGGGCGGGCAATTCGCTGAACCTGTTGTTCGCGTTGGTCATCTACTTTCTTTACAGTAATCTGCTGTCGATGGCGCAGGTGTGGGTGTCGCGTGGTCGTCTGGAGTTCAGCATGGCTTTCATGTTGCCGCCCTTGCTGGGTTTGGGCACCTTCGCATTCCTGATGTGGCGTCGCAACCGCATGTCGCAGTCCTCTTCATTGCGTCTGTGGCTGTTGGCGCTGGCGCAGAAACGGAAGGCCGACTGATGCGAGAGGTTGACTGATGCCCATCACGCTTTTCCGTTATGTCCGTCACCAGATTCTGTTGGCCGCCTCATTTGTGTTGGTCGCGTTTCTCGGCTTGTTCACGTTTTTCGATTTTTTGGCTGAAATCGATCAATTGCTGCGTCCGGGCGTCAAGCTCAGCGGCGTTTTCCTGAACATTCTCTTGGGGCTGCCAGCGCGCATTTATGAGCTGGCGCCGCTGGCAGCACTGATCGGGTCGGTCTATGCATTGGCGGGACTTGCAGCCACATCCCAGTTCACCGCGATGCGCAGCGCAGGTCTCGATCTGCGCATGGCAGTCAACATGATGATGCGCACAGGGCTGGTCATCGTGGTCATTACGGTACTGGTGGGTGAGGTACTCACGCCGATGGCAGAACGCTCGTCCATGGCGCTTGCTGAAAGTGGCAAAACCGGTAGCGGTCGGCTGGTGTCGGGTTTGTGGATGCGCGACAGTGTCTACCGCGAGGGAAAGTTGCACCGTGTGCGTTTCGTCAATTTTGAGTCTTACATCGAGGGCGAGGGGCTGCGGCGACTCAACGTCTACGAGTTCACGCCCGAACATCGCATGACCAACTGGTTGCAAGCCGCCAGCGCCACCTATGAAAGGCCGGGTTTCTGGACGCTTCAGGATGTGCGGATGCGGCAGTTTGAGCCTGATGGGGCGTCAATGCCTGACGACCTTCGCGATGAGCGCAAAGCCTCGTTGGAATGGGAGTCCTCCATTGACCCGGATTTGCTGTCCGGCATCTACGTGAAGCCCGACCGCATGTCGATCATCCAACTGTGGCGATATCTGGGCTTTCTCGAAGAGAATCGACAGAACGCCGATGCGGTTCGGTTGGCGCTGGCCAAGAAGGTAGTCTATCCATTGGCCATCCTCGTGATGATGCTGATCGCACTGCCTTTTGCCTATCTGCAGGTCAGGGCAGGCAGTGTCAGCGTTAAAATTTTTATCGGCATCATGCTGGGTATCGGTTTTTATCTGCTCAACAATCTGTTTTCCCATCTGAGTGTGGTGGCCAGCCTGCCGCCGTTGGTCAGTGCAGCGGTGCCCAGCATGCTGGCGCTGATGGGTGGGCTGTTTGGACTCTGGTGGGTCAACCGGGTGTGATCGTCCGTCAAGAACGGTTGTCACAGCGTTGTAGAAAGTGCTTGGAAAATAGATGAAGTCTGCTCTTGTCCTGTTTGGTCATGGTGCCCGCGACCCGCGCTGGGCTGAACCGTTTTTGAACCTTCAGGCGCGCTTGCGTGCTCAGACCGACGGGCAGTTGCCGGTTGAACTGGCTTTCCTGGAATTGATGACCCCGGGTCTGTCCGAGTGCGTGGGCAAGCTGGCCGGGCAGGGTGTGACGCATGTCATGGTGGTACCTGTGTTTTTTGGTCAGGGCGGACATCTGCGCAAAGACTTTCCGGTGCTCCTGGAAGAATGCCGGGCGGCGTGGCCGGGGGTCGAGCTGAAGGTGTCCTCACCCGTTGGTGAATGGAGTTCTGTGCTGGATGCCATTGTTGCGGGTTCGCTACAGGCGCTGAATCAAATGAGCGTTATCACTCCAAACAGGTAGACCATTTGACGGCTTAGAGGAGATACTCTAGCCAACTTCGACGCTACGGCGCAGGAGACAATAATTCCGAAGGAGGAGGGGTAGCAAAATAACAAGTGGCGCTAGACGCTGCGGTGTTACACCCAATTTGCAAAGCGCCCTTGTGGCGCTTTTTTTGTGCGCCCAGCATGGGCGCACACCTGCGGGTGCAAGTCCCGCCGCGAGCTGGTCACAGTGAGCGAAGTGAAACGTAACTGCGTGAGGGTGACCGAGCGTGGGAAGGAAACGTGGAGCATAAACCGCGAGTCG